>VAZR01000055.1 GCA_005888515.1 Alphaproteobacteria bacterium
CCTCATCGCTGCCGTCCGCGTGATCAGCCCGCGCCGGCGCCGCGCCAAAGCGTTCGAGGTCGAGTCCGTGATAGCACAGCATCACCTTGTCGGGCGCGGGGGCCAATTCGGCCAGGTGCCGGCGGCCGGTCTCGGTGCAGGTCACCGCCCAGCGTACCGAGCCGAGCTTCTCGCGCTTCTCCCATTCCGGGATCGTCCAGACGTCCTTGGCATGCGCCGAGACCGACCAGTCGATCCCGAGCATCGCCGCGGCATAGCGCGCCACCGAGGCCGGGGTGTGCAGGAAATGCGCGTGCAATTGCCCGATCTCGGTCGGCAATTCGGCCGCCAGCACGAGCGCCTGGCCAAAGCGGCGGATCCGGTTCGGAGTCGGGTCGCGGATCAGATCCTTGAGCCAGGTCCGCCACGCCGTCCGGTAGCCGGGCAGCCGCCGGGCCTGTTGCCAGCCCCGCAACACCCGGCGCGGCTCGTCCTTGAGGTATTCCGGGACGTACAGTACCGGGGCGCGGATCTGCCCATGCACGGGGTGCATCGCGGGGTCGGTCGGGTGACGCAGCGACACGATCAGGATGTCGAGTCCGCGCTGCTCGAGCGCCAGGATCTCCTGTGCGATGAAGGTCTCGGACAGCCGGGGATAGCCTTTGAGGACAAAGGCGACCCGGCCCCCAGCGCGAGCAATCATCCGTTCCTGGCCCGCAATCTCGGCCGCTCGGCGCGGCTCTCGCGCAACCATTTCTGGACTAGGCGATTGACGCTGGGCATGCCGTCGAGGAGCCCCGGGATGACCACCGCCGAGGGCGGCTTCTGCTGCGTCAGCTGCAACAGCGCCGCGGCCATCACGGCGGGGCTCCGGTCATGCTCGTCAGGTAATACTGTCGCCAAGCCCAGTTCGGCGGCGCGCTGGGTGCGGATGAACTGTTCCAGCCGCGGCGTCGTGCGCGGCACGAACAGCGCCGGCTTATCGAACGACAAGATCTCGCAAAACGTGTTGTAGCCGCCCATCGCGACGATGCCGCGGGCCCGTGCCATCAAATGTTCGAGCCGCGCCTCGAAGGTGATCGTGTGGACATTCTTAAGCCGCGCCGCCCGTGCGGCAAACGCCGTCTGCAGTTCGGGCAGCATGAACGGCCCGAACACGATCAGCGCCGGCGGCAGCTTGTCGTTATGTTCATAGGCCGCCAGCACCCAATCGATCATGCCCTCGCCATCGCCGCCGCCGCCCGGCGTCACCAGCAGGAACTCGCCGTCATTGAGGCCGAGCGCCTCGGCGGCCGCGGCGGTCGGGACATTGCGCCGCAGATAGCCGGTATAAACCATCCGCCGCCGCACGCTCTTCGGCAGGTCGATGCCGGAGAGCGGATCGCAGATCTGCGGCAAGCCATAGACCCAGATCTCGTTGTAATAGTCGCTGAGGGCCGGGATCGCGTTCTTGCGCTCCCACTCGGTTTCGAGGGCGCTCGGATCGTCCATCACGTCGCGCAGGCCGAGCACGATCGGGGTGCCGCGCGCCCGCAACAGGTCGAGGGTTGGGCGCATCTCGCCGCGCAGCCCCACGGGCTCCTTGTCGACGATCAGGATGTCGGGATCGAAGATATCGGCGGTGTGGCGCATGATCGACGACCGCATCGCCAAGGTTTCTTCAATATCGATGTGCAGGTTGAGCGAGACGTACTCGCCATTCCTCAGCTTGATCACGCCCGGGATACGTACAAAATCCACCCGCGAGCGGAAATCGAAGCTGCCGATGATCGGCGATCCCGATAAGATCAGCACCGACAAGGAGGAATCGGCATCAACGAGGGAATGGGCGATGGCCCGGCACCGGCGCAGATGGCCGAGGCCGAAGCTGTCGTGGCTGTAGATCAGCACACGTTTATGATCACGGCGGCCGGCCATGGGGGGTGCCTCCTGCTCGTCGGTCGCACTATGGCATGGGCCCGTATGACGCGCGAAATGGTCTTTTATTCCCGGCGGCCGCGCCGATGAAGTCGATGACGGCGATGGCCAGTTCGGCCGAAGCATTGCGCCCCGGCTTTATTCCCGGTGCCGCGCCGCAGACTGATTTCGCCGCGGAAAAGCCGCCGCAACCGGAGGCCAACGACCTCGAACCTTCGGTTTACCGGTTTATTTTGAAGCACAGCATGCGGCAGCAGATTCTGCTCTTGCTGCTGACCTTGTCGTCCTTCCCGTTCCTTTACTACTCGCTCGACCTGCCGAAAACGATTGTCAACCAAGCGATCGGCGGCAAGCATTTCCCGGCGGAATTCCTCGGCTTCGAATTCGACCAGGTGCCGTATCTGATGATCCTCAGCGCGCTCTTCATCGCGCTCGTGTTCATCAACGGTGCCTTCAAATACTTCATCAATACCTATAAGGGCCAGATCGGCGAGCGGATGCTCCGGCGCTTCCGCTATTCGTTGTATCAGCGGCTGCTATGCTTTCCGCTGTCTTATTTTCACAAGAACTCGTCGGCCCAGATCATTCCGATGATCACGGTCGAATGCGAGCAGTTGGGCGGCTTTATCGGTGACGCCTTCAACCTGCCGCTGTTTCAGGGCGGCCAGCTCCTGACGATGATCTTCTTCATGTTCATGCAGGACCCGATCCTCGGGGTCGCCGCGATCGCCCTCTACCCGGTGCAGGGCTACGTTATCCCGAAACTGCAGTTCAAGGTGAACCAGCTCGGCAAACAGCGGATCCGCACGGTCCGCCAGGTCGCCGATCGGGTGCAGGAATCGGCGGCCGGCATTGTCGAAATCCAGGCCAATGACACGGTCAAACTGCGGCTGACGGATTTTGCCCACATCCTCGGCATCATTTACGACATCCGGTTCGAGATTTACCGGCGCAAGTTTTTCGCCAAATTTCTCAATAACTTCATCGGCCAGCTGACGCCGTTTTTCTTCTACTCGTTGGGCGGGTACCTGGTGATCAAGGGCAGTTTGTCGTTCGGTGCGCTAGTCGCCGTCATCGCGGCCTACAAGGATTTGGCCTCGCCGTGGAAGGAGCTGCTCGACTTTTATCAGATCAAGGAAAATTCCCGGATCACCTACGAGCAGATCGTCGAGCAATTCCAGCCCTCCGGCATGACCGACGCGCGGCTGTTGCTCGAGGAGCCGGAGCGGATCATGCCGCTGACCGGCGAATTGTCCGTCGCCAATCTGTCGCTCGCCGAGGATGACCGTGCCCGCGTCGTCGATGCGGTCAACTTTACGGTCAAGCTCGACGAGCATGCCGCCGTCATCGGGCAGAGCGGCAGCGGCAAGAACGAGCTTGCGCTGTTGCTGGCACGCCTCGTGCGGCCGACGAGTGGCCGGATCACGATCGGCGGCGCCGATCTCGCGGAATTGCCGGTGGCGGTGGTCGGCCGGCGCATCGGCTATGTCAGCGCCATGCCGTATTTATTTGCCGGGACCTTGCGCGACAATCTCTTGCTCGGGTTACGGCATCTTCCGATGCGGCCGGCCGAATATGATGAGGCGACGGCGCGCCGCCGCGAGCGCCAGCTTTACGAAGCGAGGCGCTCAGGCAATATCGAATTCGATCTGCACGCCGATTGGATCGATTACCAAAGCGCCGGCGTCTCCGACCAGGCGCAGCTGATGGACCGCATAGCGGAGGTGCTGGCGCGGATCGATTTCGAGGAAGACGTCTACGGCTTGGGCCTGCGCGGCCGGCTCGACCCGGCGACGCACCCCGATCTTGCCGAGCATCTGCTGGAAGCCCGCCAGGCATTGGCGCAGCGGCTGGTCGCCGACGGCATTACCAATTTGGTCGAGACCTACGATCCCGAGCGCTACAACTCGAATGCGACGGTTGCCGAAAACCTGCTGTTCGGCACGCCGATCGGCCCGACCTTCGAGCTCGATGCGCTGGCCGACAACATTCATGTGCGGCGGGTGCTCGACAAGCTTGGGCTGACCGACGATCTCGTCGAGGCCGGGCGGCAGGTCGCCGCGACGATGACCGAGATGTTCGCGGGTCTGCCGCCCGAGCACGAATTCTTCGAGCAGTTCAGCTTCATCGATGCCAACGCGCTGCCGGAATTCGCCGCCATCCTGACCGCGGCTGAGAATGGCGGAACCCAGGCGCTCGACCGTGAGCAGCGCGACAAGCTGCTCTCGGTGCCATTCAAGCTCGTCGCCGCGCGCCACCGTCTCGGCGTCCTCGATGAAGCCATGCAGCAGCGCCTGCTGGAGGCGCGCCGCGCCTTCCGCGAGGAGCTGCCGGAGGAAGCCCGCGGCCAGATCGAGTTTTTCGATCCCGCTCGCTACAACGCCGCCGCCTCGCTGCAGGACAATATCCTGTTCGGCAAGATCGCCTACGGCGAAGCCGATGCGACGGTGCGCGTGCCGCAGGTGCTGGGCCAGGTGCTCGACGCCTTGTCGTTGCGTTCGGCGGTAATCGATGTTGGCCTCGATTACCACGTCGGCACCGCCGGCTCGCGCCTGTCGCTGGCTCAGCGCCAGCGCGCCGCGATCGCCCGCGCCCTGTTGAAGCGGCCGGATCTGCTGATCTTGAACGAAGCCACCGGAGCCCTCGATGCTCCGGCGCAAGCAAAGGCGATGGCGGGATTGCGCCAGGAGATGGCCGGGCGCGGGCTGATCTGGGTATTGCACCGCGCCAGCCTGGCCCGCAATTTCGATCGCGTGCTGGTCATGAGTGCCGGCAAATTGCAGGAGCAGGGCCGGTTCGAGGAGCTGGACCGTAAGGATTCGTTGACCGCGTTGTTAATGGCAGCGGAATGACCGCCGCTGCAAAATGAACGAGATGGGTTCCCGAATTGGAACCGGGAGGAAACCGTGAGTCTGGCGCAGGAATACGAGCTGCTTCGCCGGGTGCCGTTCTTCGCCGAGATCGAGCCGGCCAAGCTCAAATTGCTCGCCTTCATGAGCGAGCGGGTCGGGTTCGACGACGGCAAGCTGCTGTGCCGGCAGGGCGATCCGGGCGATGCCGCCTATCTGATCATCGAGGGCGAGGTCGAGATCGTCCTCGAAGGACCGGCCGGGCCGCTGACCGTCGCGACGATCGGCGCCAACGAGATCGTCGCCGAGATGGCGATCCTGTGCGACTCGCCGCGTAACGCCAGCGTGCGGGCCAAGGGACGGGTCGTTGCGTTGCGCATCTCGAAGGAGCCGTTCATGCGCATGGTGCGCGAATTCCCGGCGATGGCGGTCTCGATCATGCGCGAATTGGCGCAGCGCCTCGACTCGACCAACAACCAGCTGCGTACCGCCCTTTCGGAAGTACAGCGGCTGCGCAACGGCGCCGGCGCGCCCACGGCCCATTAAGCCGGCGCTCCTTAAGCTGACGCCGTGAGCCGGCTCGACAGCTTCATCCGCCGGCTCGAAGCGCAGCGCGCCTGCCTCGATCATGCCGCTTCGCTGATAGCCGGTTTGGACGGGGCGGTGCTCGAACTCGGCCTCGGCAATGGCCGGACCTACGATCATCTCCGCGAGCTGTTTCCGAGCCGCGACATCTACGTCTGCGAGCGCCAGGTCGCGGCCCATCCCGATTGCGTGCCGCCGCCCGAGCGCCTGATTCTTGGGGATATGCGCGAGACCCTGCCCGCGGCACGTGCCCGCCTCGAAGGCGGGGTGGTGCTGGCTCATCTCGATGCCGGCACCGGCGATGCCGCGGCCAATCGTGTGCTGGCGGCGGCGCTGATCCCGCTGGTCGTGCCGCTGCTCTGCGCCGGCGCGATCTTGGTCAGCGATCCGCCCTTCGATCGCGCCGATCTCGAATTGCTGCCCTCACCTGAGGGCATCGCCCCCGGCCGCTATCACCTCTACCGCCGCGTGTAGGAAATGGAGCGCCGGCGTCCCGCCGGCATGCCGGCCAGCGGCCGGCGCTCCGGAGAAGGGGTCAGCCGCCAAGCTCGATCATCACCGGGACGTGGTCGGAAGCCTGCTTCCAGCCGCGGCTGTCCTTGAAGACCTGCGCCCGCGCCAGGGCGCCGACCAATGGCTCCGTCACCCAGATATGGTCGAGCCGCCGGCCGCGGTCGCTCGCCGCCCAGTCGCGCGCTCGGTAGCTCCACCAGGTGTAGAGCCGCTCCTCGTCCATTTCGAGCGGCGCGATATTGAGATCGCCGACCGCGATCATCGGCCGTCCGCCATCGCGCTCGGCGGCGAACCACGCCGTCAGCTCGTCGAGGAATTGCAGTTTATGGGCGAATTTCGGGTTTTCCGCCGGGTCGGGGATATCGCCGCCCGCCGGCACATAGATGTTGTGCAATTCGATGCCGCCGGGCAGCTCGACGATGGCGTGACGGCAGTCGGTGCGGGCGCACCACGCCCGGGTCGTTGTCGAGGCAAAGGGCTCGCGGCCCAGGATCGCGACGCCGTTGTAGCCCTTCATGCCGTGCACCAGCATGTGGCCATAGCCGAGCGCCTCGAACATCTCGCGCGGAAACAGCTCGTCCGGGCTCTTGGTCTCCTGCAGGCACAGGACGTCCGGCTTGGCTTCCTCGAGCAAGCGGCGCACGAGGTCGACGCGCAGCC
>VAZR01000056.1 GCA_005888515.1 Alphaproteobacteria bacterium
CGTGTTCTTCGTGTCTTCGTGGTTTGCAGACGTGGGTGGCCGGGACTGATCCCCGGATCAAGTCCGGGGACGGCCAAGGGGATTTTTATGAGGCGAACGTCAGCGTTGCCCTCAAAATGACGTCTCACGACAGAGGCATGTGATGAAACTGTTTGATCTGAGCGGCAAGGTGGCGATCGTCACGGGGTCGTCGCGCGGCATCGGCCGGGCGATCGCCGAACTGTTCGCCGAGGCCGGCGCCAAGGTCACGATCTCGGCGCGCAACCAGGGGCCGTGCGACGAGGTCGTCGATGCGATCCGCCAGAAAGGCGGCGAGGCGATCGCGGTGACGGCGCGCATCTCCGACCAGGCGCAGCTGGAAAATTTGGTCGCGAAAACGCGCGCCGAGTGGGGCAGGATCGACATTCTCGTGTGCAACGCCGCGATCAACCCGCATTACGGCTCGCTGGCCGACCTCTCCGACCAGGCGTTCGAGCGGATGATGACCAACAACGTATTGAGCAATCTGTGGCTGTCGAAGATGGTCGCGCCGGAGATGCGGGCGCGGCGCGACGGCTCGATCATCTTCACGATCTCGATCGGCGCCTTGAAGGCCTCGACGGTGATCGGCATGTACGGTGTCACGAAGGCGGCCGATTTTGCGCTGTGCCGCAGCCTCGCCGCCGAATGGGGGCCGGACAGCGTGCGCGTGAACTGCATCGCGCCGGGGCTGGTGGTGACCGATTTCGCGCGAGCGCTCTACGAAGACCCGGAGCGGCGCGCCGCCCGCGAGGCCGAGACACCCTTGCGGCGGCTCGGACAACCCGAGGACATCGCCGGCGCGGCCCTATTGCTGGCATCGCCGGCCGGCGCCTTCATCACCGGCACGACAATCGTCGTCGATGGCGGCCGCATGGCGGTGTAGCACCTACACCCCTTGGCCGGAGTTGTTCCGGTCATCGACGTCTTCAGAACCACGAAGGCACGAAGGACACGAAGGCTTTTCCTGTCATTGCGAGCGAAGCGATCTCACTGCCTCACCGTCCCACTGTGAAATCTCCGGGGATTCAGCATGGCGTTCAATTTGATCGAGGATGATGAGGCTGATCCGGGGGCGGTGCCGATTGCGGTGCTGTCGAAGGCGGGGCTCGAGGCGTGGCGCGAGAGTGCGCCGGCGCGCGAGCGCGACTGGGCGGCGGCGACCGGGTTTACCGGCGAGCCCGGCAAGCTGGCGCTGGTGCCGGACAAAGCGGGGAAGCTTGGCCGCGTGCTGGTCGGGGCAAGCGAGGACGAGGCAACGATGTGGGCGCTCGCCGGTCTGTCCGAGAACCTGCCCGAGGGCAATTACCGGCTGGAGCAAGGGCCCGGAGGTGGCGACCCGACCCGGATCGCGCTGGGCTGGGCGCTAGGCACCTACTCCTTCACGCTGTACCGCGAGAAAAAGGAACACCGGGCGCGGCTGGTGTGGCCGGAGGGCGCCGATCGCGGGCTTGCCGAGCGGCTGGCGAGCGCGATCTGCCTGGCGCGCGATCTGATCAACACGCCGGCCTCCGATCTCGGCCCGCCCGAGCTGGCCGAGGCGGCGGTCGTCGTCGCCGAGAATGCCGGCGCGAAGCACCGGGTCATTACCGGCGATGGGCTGCTCGCCGAAAACTACCCGACGATCCACGCCGTCGGCCGCGCCAGCAGCCGTGCGCCGCGGCTCGTCGACATCAGCTGGGGCGAGGAACGCGCACCGAAGGTCACCCTGGTCGGCAAGGGCGTGTGCTTCGACTCGGGCGGTCTCGACCTGAAATCCGCCTCGGGCATGCGCATGATGAAAAAGGACATGGCCGGTGCGGCGATCATGCTTGGATTGGCGCAGGCGGTCATGGCCGGGAAATTGCCGGTGCGGCTGCGCGTGCTGTTGCCGCTGGTCGAGAACGCGGTCAGCGGCAATGCGATGCGGCCGCTCGACATCGTCAAAACGAGGAAGGGGATCACGGTCGAGATCGGCAACACCGACGCCGAGGGACGCCTGATCCTGTGCGACGCACTGGCCGAAGCCGCGACCGAGAAGCCGGCGATGCTGGTCGACGCGGCGACCCTGACCGGCGCGGCGCGGGTCGCGCTCGGGCCGGAACTGCCGGCACTGTTCTGCAATGATGACACGCTCGCGGCCGGGCTGATCGCGAGCGGCGCGGCGGAGGACGATCCGCTGTGGCGGATGCCACTGTGGCGGCCCTACCGCAAACTGATCGACAGCAAGGCGGCCGACATCAACAACGTGTCGGAATCGCCGCACGCCGGCGCGATCACCGCGGCGTTATACCTGCAGGAGTTTGTCGAGCCCGGCATCCCGTGGGCGCATCTCGACGTCATGGCGTGGAACACAAGGGCGCGGCCGGGCCGGCCCGAAGGCGCCGAGGCGCAAACGCTGCGCGCGCTGTATGCCCATATTGCGGAGAGGTTCGCGTGATGGCAGCCGGCGGGCGCGCCATTTAAAGCCGTGCCGTTGCGCGAGTGAGCGGCAGGACGGCTAACGCGGCGCTGACGAAAAGCGCAGCGGCGATGAACCCGTTTTTAATGCCGATAGGCGGCAAGCAGGGCAATCATTCCCAGCACAGCCAGCCCCACAAAGGAACCAAATCCGATCACTGCAATGTCGAGCCAGGGCATGGGCACGCTCCCCGATCCAGCTTAGGCCGAATTCGTTGGTTACCCCCCGCGCGGTCCGCAGGTCAGCTATTGTTGCAGAACAGCGAAGAAGATGGCAGCCCGTTTTGTGTTATTTTATTGTTAACTTCCCGAGATTTGGTGCTCAGGAACGCTGATTACTCAAGGTCGGCGAGAGCAGTCTGATTGATCACCGCACTGCTCCTTTGTGGGAGCTTCAGCTGGACGGCTTCCGCGCAATGCGCACAATACTTCGTCCCGGCGAAGGCGAAGGCCGGGACCCACTCATCCGGATTTCGTGATGTTGAAGAGTGGATCCTGGCGTTCGCCGGGATGACGGTGTTCGGGGTCCAGGATGAAAATCGAGGCGCTGCTGCCGTTGGGGAAGCTTGATCCGGGGGTGCGCGCGGCCGCGATGCCGCTGGACATCGCGCGGGTCGCGGCGGATGCGCGGCTTGCCGAGGAGCTCGGCTATGACGGCGTCCTGACCGAGGAGACGAAGGAGGATCCGTTCATCGTGCTGGCGTTGGCGGCGCAGGCGACCAGCCGTGTGAGCCTCGCCACCGCCGTCGCGGTCGCGTTTCCGAGGAGCCCGGCTGTCACGGCGCTGAGCGCCTGGAGTTTGGCGCGGCTGTCGAAGGGGCGCTTTACGCTGGGCCTCGGTTCGCAGGTCAAGGGCCATATCGAGCGGCGCTACGGGATGCGCTGGTCGCCGCCGGGGCCGTGGCTGCGCGATTATGTCGGCGCGTTGCGCGCGATCTGGGCCAGCTGGCAGAACGGCACGAAGCTCGATTACCACAGCGAGCACTACACGCTGAGCCTGATGGTGCCGCTGTTTGCGCCGGCACCGCTCGAGCACCCCGACATCCGGGTCGAGCTGGCCGCGGTCAACCCGTATATGTGCCAGGTCGCCGGCGAGGTCGCGGACGGCATCCGCGCCCACCCCGTCGCGACTCCACGCTATATCGCCGAAGTGATGCTGCCGGCGGCGCGGAAGGGCATGGCGAAAGCCGGGCGGGATGGGATCAGGTTCACGATGTGCGTCATGCCGCTGGTCGCGACGGCCCCGGACCTCGCGGCGCTTGCCGCAGCGGTCGAGGACGTGCGGGCGCGGGTCGCGTTCTACGCTTCGACGCCGACCTATCTCGCCGCGTTCGAGACCGACGGCCATGGCGAGACCGCCAAACAATTGCAGGCGCTGTCGCGGGCACAGCGCTGGGAGGAGATGCCAGCACTCGTCAGTGACGAAATGCTCGACACCTACGCGGTGAGCGGCACGCATGACGAGATCGCCGGCAAGCTGAAGGCGCGCTACGGGGCGCTGGCGACGCATCTTGAATTCACGATGCCGCTCGCCGCCCCGGCCGATGCCGACACCCTGCGCAGCCTGATCGCCGAGCTGCGCCGGTAAACGACGGCTCATCGGCCCGTATTGCCGCGCCACTCCCGGAGCGCCTCTTCAACCAAGAGGCGGGAGCTGAGTCGTTGCGACTCGGAACACGTTTTACGGAGGTGAATGCCGGAAGCGCCGGCCTGTCAAAAGAGGAGATTTTAATGAAAACCATCGCAATCGCGGCCGCTGTCGGAGCGCTCGCCCTCGCTTGGGCATCACCGCAGGCGCAAGCCCGGACCTGCGTCCAAAAGAGTGTGACCGGCCCCGCCGGACACCACACGATGATGAAATGCACAACCGCGCGGCATCACGCGTTTCGCGGGGCTCACCGGACGGTCACGAGGACGACCAGAACGGTGGTGACCGACGACTATATCACGACGACGGCGCCCTCCAGGAGAGTCAGTCGCTATTACTCGGTCCGCATGCCGCGCAACACGGTGGTCGGGTACGGCAGCAGCTACAATCCGGGTTGGTACGGCACCCAGTATCAGTCCACCTACGCCGTCCCCTATGCTCCGGCCCGCGCGCGGTGGGGTTATGGGTATCATTACGGCAGCTCGTTTGTCCCGACCTGGCAGGCCAGCGCCAGCAGCCACCCCGCCTACTACGGCGGAAGCGGCGGCTTTGCCTATCACCCCGGGTACGGCTGGGGATACTAAACCGTTCGGACGCGAGGCGGTCAGGCACATCCAAGGCCTGACGCATCGCGTCCTGCCCCCGCATTCAAGCGCCAACAAAAGAGCCGGGCGGTTTTGAGCCGCCCGGCCCTCCCAATTCGCCTCACCCCTCACTGTCCGGGCGGCTCATCAGCCGCATTGCCGATCGCGCGCACCGCGGGATCAGGTAGGGGGGATACCCGGGATCCGAAGCCCCCGATAGGCCAGGCGGAGTAGCCTAGGCAACGGTCACTGGGCGCGCCCGCGATCGAATTGGCGGGTTCAGTCCCAAACTAATTCCACCAACCGAAGAACTTGATTTCGGCAGGCATTGGCGGCCGAGCGGATGATGTCGGTCCGGACCGGACCCGCGCGGCGCCGGTCGCATCGCTGCGGTAGCCCTCACCGACAAACCCGGCCGCGCACGCTTTTAATCCGGGGCTCTGCCGGTCAAAAGCGCCAAGTCGCGCGCGATTAATGCCAGAACAGATTAACTACAATCGAAGATTAACCATAATTTTGTTTGGTAGATCGGCGCCGAGTTGGAATACTAGGTCATCCCGCTACAACACCTTTGAGATAAACAATCGAAAGGGTGCCGTATGTTTTCATGCTCAGCTACTTTTGCCCTGGCGTGTCAGATAGCGGTTTGGCTCGGCAACGCAAACACCACTCTGCTGCCGCCTTACTGGCGCTTTGAGCAACATCACATCAAGGCGATCATCGATACGGCTTATGAGGAGTCCACCTTTCGGCCCTGCATCAAGAGCCGAGACGGCTCTGTCGGGCTGTGGCAGTGGCGCGGCTCGCGTCGTGAAGATCTGCATGCGAAGGCCAATACCCCGTCCACGATTTGCGTGCCCGCGGAGTCCCAGGTTCGGTTCATGATCGACGAGCTTCTCACGCGCCGGGAAGCGCCGGCCTTCTTCGCGGCGCGGGACTATCAGACCGCGAGATCCATCTTCGTGCGGGGGTTCGAGGTCCGCCGGATGGATTTGATCCGTCGCGCAGGATTATGATTCCTTCGGAACGCCTCTCGCCCCAATCCGCAAGATCCGCGGTTAGCCGGGCCGCTCGGTGCCGGGCCGTTCAATCGGCGTCCGGCGCGTCAGGAGAGCGTGGCGCTATCCGCGAATATGCCGCCAGCCGTTCCAGCAATTCGGCGGATTGTCCGTAGAGCGGCGAACGCGCCAGGCCGCGTTCGTAGGCGGCGGCGAGGAGTTCGCCGACGGCCCGGTAATCGTGCTTGCGGCATTTTTGCACGAGGGCGAGGTCGAGCAAAAAGGGGCACAGGGCGTTCCGCTCCGTCTCGCTCAATTCCAGCAACGGGGCTTGCCAATGCCCCTGGTCGCGCTCGATAACCGTCAGCAGGCGATCAACAAAGCTGGCGTCGACGGGGAGCCCGGCTATTCGCGCCGGCGGCGCCCGGCCTGCACGTAACGAGGCGGCGCAAAGAAAGCCCATCACATAGACGGTGTGATACGCGGTCGCGAGGGCGTATCGCGCCTTTTCGCTGCCTCCCAGCCGGCTCAGCCGATCGAGCCTGGTGGTCCCGCCGGGCAGCACGCCGGCATGATCTTCGAGCCGGGCGAGGACACGGAAGGCGAAACCCGCAGCGGCACGCCAGGGCTCGCCGATGAACGGCCAGGCCAGCAGGACTTCACCGGCCAAATCGTAATCCTCGTCGTCGAGAGTCCTTGCCAACAAGGAGCTCGCTTCTTCGAGGATGACAGAACGATCGCGAGGCAACACGGCCGGCCGAAAGCCGAAATCGGTGACGTACATCATGAGGTGGGTAAAGGCGTACCGGTCATCCCGAGCGCCGCCGAGAATGTCCACCGGCCGGTTCAGCACGGAATTGTGCAGATCGCGATCCCAATCGGGACCCGGCGCCGTGCCTGTCCAGACCGATTCGATCCAGCGCTCCTCAAGCGAACCGAAGGGCGGGCGCTCGCGGCCGTTACGGGCCTGCGAGGCGAGACAGCATCGCAGAAAATCGTCGATGCGCGGATCGGGGTATCCGAGCTTCGACAGCAGGATGTGGGGAACCGCCAAATCCAGGCACAGCGCCGGGTGCAACGCCATGCTGAGGAG
>VAZR01000057.1:0-3067 GCA_005888515.1 Alphaproteobacteria bacterium
GACGGCCGGGGTCGGAGCAGCGAATGAGCGCACTCACCCGATCTCGATCGCGTAATTCTCGATGACCGGGTTGGCGAGGAGCTGTCGGCACATCTCTTCGACGCGGGCGCGGGCGGCGGCCGGATCGGTATCGCCGAGCTCGAGTTCGATCAGCTTGCCCTGACGCACCTCGCCGACATCGCCAAAGCCGAGCCCTTTCAGCGCATTGCCGATCGCCTTGCCTTGCGGGTCGAGCACGCCGGGCTTGAGGCTGATATGGACGCGCGCCTTCATCGCTCCGCGACCCGCGCCGCTACTGCACCAGCTTTGGTGCTTTGAAGTCGACCGGCCCCCCTTCCGGCAGGATGCCGAGGCGGCGCGCCACCTCGCGGTAGCCCTCCTCGACCTGGCCGAGATCCTGGCGGAAGCGGTCCTTGTCCATCTTCTCGTTGGTGCGGGCGTCCCACAGCCGGCAATTGTCCGGGCTGATCTCGTCGGCGACGACGATGCGCACCTCCTCGTCGGTGTAAAGCCGGCCGAACTCCAGCTTGAAATCGACGAGGCGGATGTTGATGCCGAGAAACAGCCCGGTCAGGAAGTCGTTGACCCTGAGCGCGATCTGCACGACCTCGTCGAGATCCTGGGTGCTGGCCCAGCCGAAGGCGGTGATGTGCTCCTCGGTGACCAGCGGATCGCCCAGCTCGTCCTTCTTTAGATAATACTCGATGATCGAGCGCGGCAGCATCGTGCCCTCGGCAATGCCGAGCCGCTCCGATAGCGAGCCGGCCGCGGCATTGCGCACGACGACCGCGATCGGAATGATCTCGACCTCGCGCACCAATTGCTCGCGCATGTTGAGCCGGCGCATGAAGTGGGTCGGGATGCCGATCTCGGCCAGCCGGGTCATCAAAAACTCGCTGATCCGGTTGTTCAGGACCCCTTTGCCGGTGATCGTGCCGCGCTTCTGGTTGTTGAACGCGCTCGCATCGTCCTTGAAATACTGGACGAGGGTGCCGGGCTCGGGGCCCTCGAACAGGACCTTGGCCTTGCCTTCGTAGATCTGGCGGCGCCGGGACATGATCGCTTCCGTTGACCCTGCCCGCCGGGGGGCGGGTCCTGGTTATGTAGCAAGCGGCGCGAGGCTGAACAATCTACCCGCCGGAGTCCGGCTGTTTGTGCGGGTTTGGCGGCCTGACCGCAACCATGGGTTGGGCGAATTAACCCTATTCGGAGGGGCCGAAGAGCGGGCAGGGCGTTCCTGGCCCGCTGTCACGGGACCTCGCGCCAGGGGGTCTCGTGCGGCAGCCATTCGGCAAAGCGGAAAATCGGCCGGCGCTCGGCCGTCTGGACCGCGGGCAGCGCGATCAAGGCGCTCGATACGGTCCCATAACCGTCGGTGCGGAAACGCATCGCGGCGTTGGCCGGCTCGCCGGGCGGCGCCCGGGTGCTGCCGAGCAAATCCTGCCAGCCCTCCCAATCGCCTTTCTCCGGGTCGGGCGCCGGCCAGGCGCGGAACGCCGGCAGCGCCAATTCGAGGCGGCGCGTCCGCAGATCGTCGATCTCGCCGGCGGCGATGATCGACAGCCCGTCCTTCAATGGCCGGACCTCGATGCCGCCGGTATCGGCGTGGCGCAGCCAGAACCCTTCGCGGTTGTCGGCGACAATCAGGTTGAAGCTGCGGTAGGAAGCAGGGTTGAGATACGACAGTACTTCGGCGGCGCGCGCCGCATCGGCGTGGTCGAGCGCCTCCAGCACCAATTCGCCGCGCGAACGCAGACCGGCGGCGGGACCGAGCGAGCCGTGCCGGTTCAGGATCGCGGCCGCCACACCCCAATCGTTGATGCCGAGCCACGAGCCGCCGGCGAGCAGGTCGAGCCCGGCGACGACTTCGGCGCGGTCGGCCCAGTGCCGGCCCGGCGGTTTGGCCGGGCGGTCGATCATCTCGTCGCGATTGGCGCCGATGATCACCGGCCAATCATGATTTGGCCGGCGCAGGATCACCAAGGTGCACATTCAGCTCTCATCAGGGGATTTCGACCGCCGCCATCCGGCTATGATATTGTTGCCGGCAATCCACCGCGCCACCGATACGGGATGATCAGGACCATGGCCGCTTTCGACGAACGCGAAAAGGATTTCGAGGCGCGCTACAAGCACGACCAGGAGCTGCAGTTCAAGGTCAAGGCGCGGCGCAATCGGCTGTTGGGGCTATGGGCGGCGGGGCGCATGGGGCTGACTGAGGAGGCGGCGAAAGCCTATGCGAAAGAGGTCGTTGACGCCGAGTTCGAGGGCGGCGACCGCCACGTCGTCGAGAAGGTCTGCGCCGATCTGAACGGCAAGGGCCAGAACTGCACCCCGGCGCAGGTGCAGTTCGAACTCGACCACCTCGCCGAAACCGCCAAACAGCAGATCATGCAGGAGTAGTCCCTGCCGCAAGCTCGCCGGCGATAAAGCCCCTCTCCCGCACCGCGGGAGAGGGTGGCCGAGCGCGCAGCGCGAGGCCGGGTGAGGGTCTTAGACCGGGCGGTCGCCCTTGACGGTGACGCGGTTGCCCGAGCGGGTGTGCGGCCAGTAATCCCACATCGCGTGGTGCTGGACACAGCGATTGTCCCAGAACGCGATCGAGTTCTCGCGCCAGCGGAAGCGGCACTGGAAGAGCGGGTTGGCCATGTGGTCGTACAGGTAGCGCAGGACGCCGTCGCTCTCGTCGCGCGGAATGCCGTTGATGTAGCGGGTGAACCCCTTGTTGACGTAGAGCGCCTTCCTGCCGGTCACCGGATGGGTGCGCACGACCGGGTGGTCGGCGAACGGGTAGCTCTCCTTGTCCTTGACGCCGTAATTGGCGTACTGACCGCGATAGTGCTCGCCATTGTGCCGCGCGGTCAGCCCGTCGAGATATTGCTTCATGCGCTCGCTGAGCGCGTCGTAGGCCGCGTACATATTGGCGAACAGCGTGTCGCCGCCCTTCGGCGGGCATTTCCTGATGTACAGAATGCTGCCCATCGGCGGCTCGGGGTCGCACGAGACGTCCGAGTGCCAGCCCTCGCCATTGGCGCGCGGGCTATCCTTGTCGGCGTGGATGACCATC
>VAZR01000057.1:3177-7602 GCA_005888515.1 Alphaproteobacteria bacterium
CGCGCAGATCGACGCCGCCGATCTCGCCGCCGATGATCGGGGTCAGCTTGTCGACGGTGATCGCTTCATAGGGCGAGTCGTCGGGTGTGTATTTGATCCGGGGGCCGCTAAGGCTGCGCAGCGAGCTTTCCATCGCATCTCTCCGTGAGGCGCTATTCGCCGAAAACCCGGCGGAAAATCGTGTCGACGTGCTTCAGATGATAGGCGGTATCGAATGAGGCGTCGATCTGTTCGGGCGTCAGGTACCGGGCGATCTCGGGGTCTGCCTTGAGCAGATCGGCGAAGCGGCCCTTGCCGTGCCATGACGTCATCGCGTGCTTCTGGACCAGGCGATAGGCGTCCTCGCGGGTCATCCCGGCCTGGGTCAGCGCCAGCAGGAAGCGTTGCGAGTCGACGAGCCCGCCGAGCGAGTCGAGGTTCGCCTTCATCCGCTCGGGATCGACGATCATGCGGTCGATCACGCCGGTCAGCCGGTGCAGCGCGAAATCGAGCGTGATCGTCGCGTCGGGAGCGGTGAAGCGCTCGGCCGAGGAATGCGAGATGTCGCGTTCGTGCCAGGTCGTGACGTTTTCCAATGCCGGGATCACGGTCGCGCGGATCACCCGCGACAGCCCGGTCAGGTTCTCCGACAGGACCGGGTTGCGCTTGTGCGGCATCGCCGACGAACCCTTCTGGCCCTCGGCAAAGAATTCCGAGGCTTCGCGCAATTCGGTGCGCTGCAGATGGCGCAGTTCGGTCGCGAAGCGTTCGACCGCGGCGGCGATCAGCGCCAGCGTCATGAAGAACGCGGCGTGACGGTCGCGCGGGATGATCTGGGTCGAGACAGGCTCCGGCGCTAGGCCGAGCTTTTTTGCGACATGGGCTTCGACGCGTGGGTCGATATTCGCGAAGGTGCCGACCGCGCCCGAAATCTGGCAGGTCGCGATCTCCTTGCGCGCCGCGACGAGGCGCTCGCGGTTGCGCGCGAACTCGGCGTAATGCCCGGCGAGCTTCAGCCCGAAGGTGGTCGGCTCGGCGTGAACGCCATGACTGCGCGCGACCATCGGGGTGAGTTTGTGTTCGAGAGCGCGCCGCTTCAGTGCCGCCAATACCGCATTCAGATCGGCGAGCAGGATGTCGGCGGCCTGGGTCAACTGCACCGCGAGGCAGGTGTCGAGCACGTCGCTCGAGGTCATGCCTTGGTGCACGAAGCGCGCCTCGGGTCCGACATGCTCGGCGAGGTTGGTCAGGAAGGCGATCGTCTCGTGATGCACCTCGCGTTCGATCTCGCGGATGCGCTCGATCTCGAACTTGCCGCGCTCGCGCAACGCCTTTGCCGTGCCCGTGGGGATGATCCCGAGCTTCTCCTGCGCCTCGCAGGCATAGGCCTCGATGTCGAGCTGGATACGGAAATAGTTTTCCGGCTCCCAGATCGCCGCCATCTGCGGCCGGCTGTAGCGCGGGATCACGGCGCGGCACCTCCGCTCTGCGCGGCAATATCCTGCCCGGAGTCTATCACGAGCATCTTCGCCATCAGCACGTCGTCATGATACTTGCCGCGATACTTCGCGGCATGCCTCTCAAGGCCGTATTCCTCGAAGCCGAGGCTGGCGTATAGCCGGCGGGCCGGCTGATTGTCGCTGATGACCACGAGCTGGATCAGCTCGACCGTGCTGCGGGCGTGCTCGAAGACAGCTTCGACCAGCTTTCGGCCGACCCCGGATTGGCGGGCGCTGGGCCGGACATACATTCCCCACAGCAGTCCCTTATGGCCGTGCTTTGGGCCGGATTGCACACCGAAGCCGGCAACGCCGAGCAGCTCCGGCCCCGCAAAGGCGCCGAACACCGCCGAGGCGCCGAGCCGCTCCGCGAAAAACGACAGCGGCTGCGCGCTTTCGGCCTCGAAGGTGCTGCTGAACGCGTCGGGATTGTGCTTGAGCCCTTCGAGGCGAATCTCCCGGAAGAGAGACGCATCGGTCGGGGTCAGACGACGCAATTCGATCGGAGCGGCCGCCATCAGGCAACCATCACGCCGGCCTGCTCCTCGGCAGTCCCGGAGTAGCCGAGCCGGGTCAGCGCGGCGAGCATGTGTTGCGGCACCGGCGCGGTCACCCTGACCGGCGGTTTCGCCGGATAGAGCGGCAGCTCGATCGACCGCGCCTGGAGATGCAATGGCAGCTCGCCCGGGCCGCCATAGGCGATATCGCCCACCACCGGACAGCCCAGCGCGGCGCAATGCACCCGCACCTGATGCGTGCGGCCGGTGCGTGGCCGCAGTTCGAGCCAGGCACGGCCGTCATGGGCGCCGAGGACGCGGTACTCGGTCACGGCGGATTGCCCCTCCGGGTCGAGGATCATGCGCCATCCGGTGCCGCGGGTTTCCTTGCGCAGCCCCGTCTCGATGCGGCCTTCCGGCGCGTCGGGGATTCCGGCGACCACAGCCCAGTAGATCTTCTCGACCTTGCCATCGGCGAACAGCCCAGGCCGAAGCGCAACAGCGGAAACCAGTGCTCCAGATGCGGACCGCCACCCGGCCCGGAATGGACCGGGATCCCGGCCGGCTTGTCGATGACCAATATCAGCCCGTCGCGGTACAGCACGCGCTCGGCCAACCGGTGCGGCTCTGACCAGGGCCTGGCCGAAGAGCTGGTCTGTCGGGAATTTGCAGTCACTCCGGAAACATCGTTCGCCGGAACTGGCCGTGCAAGCCGCCCGGCACCGGTAGCAGCGGGTCATGCGAGGAATTAAGTGTAATCTTCGGGCCGATATAGGAGCGCACACATGGACGATTCCGAAAGAGGGCCAAAGGTCGAGACCTATCGCTTTGTCGATGATGGGACCGTGCCGAACAATTCGCTGCCGCTTGTGGTGTATCGCGGGGCTCTAGAGGAGAGCGGCGACCGCGCGGCGGCCTGCGAGCGTATGTTTGACCGGAACGGCTGGCCCGGCGCCTGGCGCAACGGCATCTACGGGCATCACCATTATCACAGCACGGCGCATGAGGTGCTGGGCATCGCTGCGGGGCATGCCCGCGTGCGGCTCGGCGGCGAAAGGGGGGAGACCGTCGAATTGCGGGCCGGCGATGTCGTCGTGATCCCGGCCGGGGTCGCGCACAAGCGCGAGACAGCGAGCCCCGATCTCCTCGTCATCGGCTCCTATCCGTGCGGCCAAAGCCCCGACATCTGCCGCGCCGAGCCTCGCGCGCATGACAAGGCGCAGCAGCGCATCGCGACGGTGCCGCTGCCCGCCGCCGACCCGGTGACCGGCAGCGCCGAGCCGCTGCTCGCCTGCTGGACGCGCTCGTCGTAAGGCGGGTCGAGCCCAGCGCGGGCTACGCTTCGCTCACCCGCCCTACGGATAGCGCAGAGCCTTACTACTTAGGGTCCGATGGCGTCGGGGACGAATCGCCTGGTATCGATGACATAGCCGTCGGCGCACATTGCGTGCGATTTCACCGCGTCGGCGATCCAGTCGCGGCGCAGCCGTTCGGCGGTGCCGTCGTCATTGGCGGTCATCACCGTGTTGGTATGCGCGCTGTAGAGGAAGGCGCCGGGGCCGGTAGCCGCGAAGCCTTCGTGACGGGTCGTCCCACGGCACCCGATCAGCAGCACAAGACATAACAGCGCAAGCACCCGCATCGGACCGGATCCCCCTCGGACGATCGTCTTCTATTGTCCGATTCGGTGCGGCACGGCAAGTCTCGCAACAATCAGCGGTCACCGGTTCGATGGATGAGAAGCGCGCGTCGCGCGTTGTCGCTGGGGACCGCTGGGAGCGCGGCGCTTGGAGCGGCACAACAATTTCGACCTGTTGCGGCTGGTGGCGCCGGTGTCTTCGTGTTCTTCACGATCAGCGGCTACCTGATCAGCCAGAGCTTCGAGACCACGCCGTCGCCCCTTGTCTTTCTGGCCAAGCGCGCGTTGCGCATCTTTCCCGGTCTGTTGGGTTGTCTCCTGGTCTGCGTCTTTGCGATCGGTCCGCTGGTCACGACATTGCCGCTCGGCGAGTATCTGGCGTCGCCCGAGACTTATCGGTTTCTGCTGCACAATGTGGTGCTCGACGTCGATTACAACCGCTTGCCGGGGGTCGTGTTCTGGCCGGGCAACATCGGCGGCATCGTCAACGGTCCGCTGTGGAGCCTGCCCTGCGAGGCGCTGCTCTATCTGATGCTGTTCGGTCTCGGCGTGTGCCGGCTGCTGAGTTTGCCGGTCATCTTGCTATTGCTGAGCGCGGGCATCGCGTGTCTGTGGCTCGACACCGCCGGCACCACATTCGGCAGCGCGCTCTGGCTGCTCGGTTTTTTTGCCGCCGGGATGGTCCTGTACCGGCTGCGTGGCCCGAGAACATTCGCCTGGTATTGGGCAGTGCTGGCGCTGATCGGGCTGGCGCTGAGCATTCCGGCGCGCCTGTTCCTGGTCGGCTTCCCGCTGTTCGGCAGCTATCTCG
>VAZR01000057.1:7620-18154 GCA_005888515.1 Alphaproteobacteria bacterium
TATATCTATGGCTGGCCGATCGAGCAGTGCGTCGTCTATTTCGGCGACGCGACGGCACCCTGGTGGATCGTGTTCCTGATTTCGACCGCAGTGACGGTGCCGGTCGCCTTTTTGTCATGGCACCTGATCGAGAAGCGGTGCCGCTGGCGCCGCCGCGCGACCGCCCGGCCGGCTTTTGCCGCGGCGGCCGCTATCGGCAATTAACCGGCGAGAGCGTCAGGCCAGCGAGGCCCGTCCCGTTGCAGCTCTCGGCGCGGCGAGCGAGGCGGCGTGGCGTTGCCGCAGCGGCCGCAGCACGAACGGGGCCGCAAGCGCCGCCGCCAGGTTCATGACCGCCGCGACGACGAACACCGTGTGCCAGCTGCCGGTCGCCCCCGCGAGCACATTCCCCAACGGCACCAGCAGGGAGGCGGTGCCTTTGGCGGTGTAGAGCAGACCAGCATTGGTCGTCGCGTATTTGACGCCGTAGACATCGGTGCAGGTCGAGGGGAACAGGCTGTAGATCTCGCCCCAGGCGAAGAATACGAGGCCGCTCAGGATCACAAACATTAGAGGGTCATGGCCGAACAGGCTCAGCACATAAATGCCGATCGCTTCGAGTCCGAAGGCGATCAGCATCGTGTTCTCGCGCCCGATATTGTCCGACACCCAACCGAAGAATGGCCGGGTGAGGCCGTTCAGGATGCGATCGATCGAGAGCGCGAACGTCAAGGCCGGCAGCGTAATGCCGATCAGGCTGACCGGCACCCCGTCGATCTGAAAATCCTTGGCGATCGGCGCCAGTTGCGCGGTCGCCATCAAGCCGCCGGCGCCGACCAGCACGAACATCGCGTACATGACCCAGAAGATCGGCGAGCGGACCATTTCGAGCGGCGTGTAGTCGCGCGTGGTCTGCTGCAGACGCGCTTGCGGCGCCGGCGTCTCGCCCGGAACCGGCGCGCGCAGGAGCAGCGACACCACGACCACGACGATGCCCTGGCCGAGGCCAAACCACAGGAACGCGGCTTCATAGCCGGCATTGGCGATGACCTGCTGGATCGGAATGATCGTCAGTGCCGAGCCGGCGCCGAAGCCGGCGGCGGTCAACCCGGCGCACAGACCGCGCCGGTCGGGAAACCATTTCAGCGCATTGCCGATGCAGGTGCCGTAGACCGCGCCGGCGCCGATCCCGCCGATCGCCGCGGCGATGTAGAGCATCGCCAGCGAGTCGACAAAGGCGTTCATCATCCAGGCAATGCCGACCAGGATGCCGCCGATCATCACGACGATCTTCGGACCGAAGCGGTCGACGAACCAGCCCTCGACCGGCACCAGCCAGGTCTCGGTCAGCACGAAGATGCTGAAGGCCACCTGGATCGCGGCGCGACCCCAATGGTATTTGGCATCGATCGGTAAAACGAATAGCGTCCAGCCGTATTGCAGGTTGGCGATCATCACCATGCAGACGATGCCGAAGACCAGCTGCAGCCAGCGAAACGGTGAGGGCCGCGCCGCGACGGCGCGCGTGCTAATAGCCATGTGTCTTCCTCTCCAGGCGTTCCTTACGGCGATGCGTTGGCTCCCATCGCGTATGGGCGTCGGCCTACATCGCGCCATGAACCTGAAACAACGGCTCTATCGTTTAATTTCCCCTAACTTTCGCACACGGGTACACATAGAAGCGCCTACCATAAATAACGCCAAGTTAACATACATAGTTAACGTAAAGTTAACAAGACGTCGAGCGATTGTCTTTGTCTGTGGCTGGTTCGCCGCAGGATGGCTGGCTTCCTCGGCCGTTGCCGACGATAAACCCGCGGCTGGAGCCGGCGAGCCGCCCGCGCTCGTCGAGACGCAACACAAGGTCACACTGGGCGGTCATCCGCTCGAATACCGTGCGATTGCCGAGACGATTGGCCTGACCGATCAGAAAGGCGAGCCGACCGCCTCGGTTTTTACCGTTGCCTACCTGGCCGAGCCCGCGGGCGAGCGGCGGCCGGTCGCCTTTGTGTTCAATGGCGGCCCCGGCGCCGCCTCGGTCTTTCTGCATCTCGGCGCGCTTGGGCCGCGCATCCTCGACACGCCGGCGAGCGGCGCGGTGCCGAGCCCGCCGGTCAAGCTGAGCGACAATCCCTCCACTTGGCTGACCTTTACCGATCTCGTCTTCGTCGATCCGGTCGGCACCGGTTTCAGCCGCGGCAAAGGCAAGGAAGACAACCCGGACAAGCCGTTCTGGAACGTGCAGGGCGACGTGAATTCGCTGGGTGCCATGGTGCGGCGCTGGCTGACCCGGCACCAGCGCTGGAGCAGCCCGGTCTACCTCGTCGGCGAGAGCTATGGCGGGTTGCGCGCAGCGGCGATGGCGCGCAGCCTGCCGCGCGATGTCGGGGTCGCGGTCAGCGGGCTGGTGTTGGTCTCGCCGGCGCTCGATATGGCGATCCTGCATCCCGACATCAGCAACACGATGGCGCCCGCCTTTCGGCTGCCGTCCTTCGCGGCAACCGCCGCGGCGCTGGCCGGCCGGCCGGCGGGACCGGAGATCGCGGGCGAGGCCGAACGCTTTGCCCTGAGCGATTATCCAGCCGGTCTTGCCGCGCTCAAGGGAGTGCCGGCACCGGGCGACCCCTTCATCGCCCGGATCGCCCAGCTGATCGGCCTGCGCGAGGAGGTGGTTCGGCGCGCCCGCGGCCGTGTCTCGGGCTACCTCTTCGCGCGCGAGTTGCGCCGTGCCCAGGGCGAGGTGCTGAGCCTCTATGACGGCACCGTGACCCGATCGGGCGGGTCCGACCAATCGAACGACAATGCCGGCGATGCGGTGCTCGACGCCTCAGTCGCCGCCTATACCGCGGCGTTCCAGGCCTATGCCGCCGACGCCCTCGGCTACCGCACCGAGCAGCCCTACCGGGTCCTGCCGCGGGAGGTGTCGCGGGAGTGGAACTGGGACGCCGCGCGCGAAGGCGGAGGCGGGCTCGGGCTCGCCTTGTCCTCGCTGGAGAATTCGCTGCTGGCGCATCCCGAGACGCGGCTGCTGGTCGTCAACGGCCGCTACGATCTGGTGACGCCGTATTTGTCGTCGCGGTGGCTGATCGATCAGCTGTCGGTGCCGGCGAATGTGCGGGCCGGCATCCGCCTGCGGGTCTACGAGGGCGGACACATGATGTATATGCGGCCGGCCTCGCGCGCCGCATTTGCCGCCGATGCCGCCGAGCTGTTCGCTCCCGAAAACGGCGCCCCGGCAAAATCGCCCGCTACAGGCTCGCCGGCTGCGCCGTAGAGGGTTGCGCGGCGGCGATTATTCGCCCCAGCGCCGCAAGCAGGGCGTCGGCGGGTTCAGCACCAGCCGGTGCAATTTCAGCAGCCACGGGTTGCGCCACCATAAGGTCTTGGCCTGGCTCCAGGTGCCGTCGATCAGCACGATGCCGTCGAGCCCGCGCAGGATCGGCTCGGGATTGTCCACAGGCTGGCCATCGCCGCCGACGAGCAGAAGCTCGCGCCGGTCAGCCGAGGCCTTTGGCCGAGCCGAGCCCAAATACAGCACCGCCCAGCGGCGCGGATCGGCGTCATGGCCGAGCGGCCGCGCCAGGTTCGGCCAGGACAGACCGGTGACGAGCTTGGCGTGCCGCAGCGTTGCGACAATGGCCGGCGCGGTCGCCAGCGGCTCGCGCTTTTCGTGCGGGTGCTGCAGGATCAGCACGAACACGCGGTTGTCGACTCTTGACGACTCGGGATTTGCGGCTTCGTCCATGCTCTACGCGCTCGATCCCTTCGGACCGCCGGCCTCTGGCCGGCATGCCGGCGGGACGCCGGCGCTCCGGGTTCCGTTCAGCCGCGCTACTCCTTGAATTGCGCGGCGCGCCAGCGGACTGCGGCCGGGACGCCCTCGATCGCGGCGAGCTCGCGGAAGCGCTGGCCGAGTTCGGTCTTCGTGGCATAGAGCGGCGCGACGACATCGAGTCCGGTATTGATGCGGTTGGAAAATCCCGCCGCATCGGCGCCGCGGTTTATCGCCAGCTTGGTTGCGTAGAGCGCTTCCGGCGAGATCAGCGACAGCCGTTTCGCCCAGGCGAGGCTCTTCTCGCGCAATTCGGCCAGCGGCACGACCCGGTTGACCATGCCGAGCTCGCGCGCGGTCTCGGCGTCGATCGCATCGCCGAAATACAAGAGTTCGCGCGCCTTCTTATAGCCGATGATGGCCGGCATCACGATTGCCGGGCCGACGCTCGAAAACCGGATTTCCGGCTCGCCGAAGGTGGCGTTGTCGGCGGCGATCGTCAGGTCGCACAGCATGACCAGCTCGCAGCCGCCGCCCATCACATGTCCCTGCACGGAGGCGATCACCGGTTTTTTCATGTTCCACGGCGTCATCTCGAAGGCGAGCTGCGGCACCAGATGCTGGTGCGCCTTGATCGGGTCGTCGCGCCAATCGCCTTCGCCGGGGTCCGGCTTGCGGCCGATGTCGTAGCCGGCGCAGAAGCTGCGGCCCTCGGCGCGCAACAGCACGACGCTGCTCGTCTTCTCCTCTTCGGCGCGGGCGAACGCGTCGAGCAATTGCTGCATCAGCTCCGGGCTGATCGCGTTGAGCTTCTCGGGCCGGTTTAGCGTGATGATGCTGACCTTATCGTCCGTCTCGTAGAGGACCACGGGTTCGGCCACGGCGACCTCCTGTCAAACCGAGTTGCGTTGCCAGTCAGTTTTTGCGGCGCCCCAACGCGCCAGCCTGTCGATCGCGCCGAGCCCCTCGCGGATACCGGTGATGATCGCGATGCCGGCGCCGCGCAGGCACGCGACATGCCCCGGATCGATATGCCCGGCGCGGGTGTGCAGCAGGTAATGCGGCTTGTCGCTGGCCCCTGCGGCACGGGCGAATTGCTGCAGGTAATTGAGCGCCGTCTCCGGCTGGTCCATCGGCTGGCCATCGGAATTGTCGCGCAGGAAAACAACCGCGTCGTGTTCGGGGCTCGCCTGCAACGCGGCCAGCGCGTGGTCGAGGTTCGGCACAAAGGTGCCGTTGCCCCAGGCGTCGAGCGGGTTGCCGTCGCCGGTAATATAGCCGGCGAGTCGATCCATATCGGTCCGCAGAGCCGGCGGCAGCGGCGGCACCTCGAGATCGTTTGCGGCGGCGATATCGAGGATCATCTCGGCCGGGTGCGCAGCATGTCGGAAAACGCGGCGCTGTCGCCGGCCGCGCCGGCGGTATGGGTTGTGACCGCGTAGCGGGCGCGCGCGGTACGGCCGACCTTCAACGCGACGACTGGTTTGTTGCGAGCGGACGCATGGTCAAGCGCCGCGGCGAAGCGCTCCGGGCGTCGCACGGTTTCGATAAAGCAGCCGATCACCGTGGTATGCGGGTCCTCGATCAGGTATTCGAGGAAATCGCCCGCATCGAGCACCGCTTCGTTGCCGCACGACACGAGATGGCTGAAGCCGAAGCGGCTGACATCGGTCAACAGGCTGACGCACAGCCCACCGCTTTGCGACACGATACCAACATTGCCAGCCAGCGGTTCCGGGTCGCGGATCTCTTGCAAGTACGTCGAGTTGCGCTCGATCGGGTTCAGCATGCCCATGCAGTTGGGGCCGCACAGCGCAATGCCGCGCTCGCGGCAGATCGCGGCGATGCGGTCCTGTAGCCAGCGCCCTTCCTCGCCGCGCTCGGCAAAGCCGCCATCATAGATCACCGCACCCTTAATGCCGCGCTCCGCCGCGGCGGTGAAGGCGTCGAGCACCAGCCGGTGGCCGAGGCAGAACACCGCGACATCGGGTGCTTCAGGCGTGTCGGAGATGCTCGGATAGCACGTCCGCCCGAGAACCATCGAGTAGTTCGGATTGATCGGGAAGACCGGGCCCGTAAAGCCGATCCGGTCGAGCGAGACGATCAGCCGCCGCCCGATCGTCGGCTTCTCGGAGGCGCCGATAACCGCGATCGATTTCGGCCGAAACAGCGCGTCGAGCCGCATCCTCGACCTCCGTTTGGGGCTCCCGTGGAGCGGCAAAGCCGCACCGGTAGGCAAACATTCTCACGAGGAAATGCAGGCCGCAACAACGCGGCGGCTATGATTGGCTGCGCTAAAAGAAAATGCGGCCGACCAACTGCACCTGCAATTCGCTGGCGTTCGAGTTGAGGCCGGCCGCCGAGCGCTGGCCATTGTAGCTGTCTACCTGCAGCAATTCAGTGCTGAGCCGCAGCCAGCGCACCGGCGTCCAGCTGCCCGACGGCGTGAAGGCGCGGCCGTGCTCGCCCGGGCCTCGCACGCGGTATGAATTGCGCGCCTGCGTCGCAAACACATCGACACGGCCGGCGATGCGGAAATCGTTGAAGTAATACCCGGCGAGCAGATAGACCGCTTGGAAATCGGTCGTGCTGTGGAAATTGCCGAAAGGCTGGATGTCGGTGTCTCCGAACATCGCCTGGCTCAGGATCACGACATTGCCGAGATAAGTCTCCAACCCCAGGCTGGTGAACCGTGTGCGCCAGCCGAAATCGCTGCCGATATGGGCGGCGGGGTCGGCGCGATTGTCGTAGTAGAGAGCAGTCAGACGCCCGAGCCCGTCCTGGCGGGCCGAGCCGCCGAAATACCAGCCCGGGCGGCCGTCGATTTCCTTGAAGGGCTCTTCGCGTGACGGAGGGGATCCGGCCGCCATGCTCGGCTGGCGCGGTTCGCCGAACAACCCGATCGGCCGGCTGTCGAAGGCCCAGCCGCGATTGGCCAGCAGCGTCCCAGTCGGATCGTTGAAGCCGTAGGCGGCGCCGGTCAACCCGAGCGCGCCGGTTCCGTAACGCCATTCGAGGCTGCTTTCGGCCCCGACCGTGCGCAGTTCGTCGCCGACCCAGGAATTGATCGCCGATGGGGTGAGCGTCCACGGGCTGGTCCAGCCGACGCTTTCGTTTTCCAGCGAGATCGGCGGAAAGAACGCGCCGAGCTTGATGGACCACAGCCACTCGCGGGTCGCGATCGGCTGATACCGGCCATAGGCTTCCAGAACGTCGAACGGGGCATGCTGGTCGGGTGCGAGGCGGAGCGTGCTGAAGAAGGAGACGGCGGGATCGAAATTCACCCGCAGATCCGTGACGCCCTGACTGACGAGCGCCGGGCCCTGCCCGCCGCCGCCGCCATTGTCGAGCTTGCCGAACCCGCCTTTCAGCCAGGATGTCTCGTGCGAGGGGACGACCCCGCCGACATCGACAAAGCCGTTGACGAAGACGGCAATATCCTGGCCCGCGGCCGCCTCCAGCGAAGCGAGCATGATTGCGCCGAACAGCCAGGTTGCGCGCAGCCACATAACGCGCATGCTATCAAAATGAATGTGTTTCGCCCCCTGCCAGCCCGAGTCTTTCCGGGAATCGCGCAGAAATGGTTAATGCGCCGCCGTGGTATGGCACTCTTTTTGGTGCTGGCGTTCGTCGCGAGTTTTGCCGGCGCGGCCGCGGTGCACCGAATCGCTCAGAAGGGGCGCACCTTTGCACAGAGCGAAATCACGATCCCGCGAGGCGATACCATCCTGTTCACCAATGAGGATGAATATCTCCATCAGATCTATGTCGATTCGAAAGACATGTCGGTCGATTCGCCCGAGCAGGCGCAGGGACAGACGATCGAGGTTAATTTTCCGCGTCCGGGCACCTTTCCGGTGCGCTGTCATATCCACCCGAAGATGCTGCTGACGGTCCGGGTCGAATGACCCGCTTGCGGGCAAAATCAACCGCCTGTTAACGAATTTACGGCAAAAGCCATCTATCGCGAGAATTGTCTTCAGGTTTGGAGGCCTCTCCGCCATTCGGCAGCATCCAAGAAGCCCGCTACCAGACGGGTGCGCTTCACGGCTCCGATCGGCACCACCATCTTCGGCGCGTTCGTCGCGATGGGGCTGCTGATCGCGGCGCTGGGAGGCTATGGCCTGTACGTCCTGCAAGCCGCCGGCGGGTTCGTCGTCGAGCTCTACGACCGTCCCCTGATGGCAATCAATTACGATCGCGCGGCCAGTCTCGACTTTGTCGAGATGGACAAGGAACTGCTCCGCCGCGCCATGGCGGCGAACGATCAGGAGCGGGCGGCAATCGATCGGAAGATCGAGCATCTGTGGAAGCTCTTTAATGACGATTTGGCGGTCGCCGCGGCGCGATCGTCCTATGACGACGAGAAGGCTGTGATCGGCCAAATCCAGGAACTGGCCGCCCGGTGGAACGAGCTGCGCCGCAGCCCGGGGGCGGTATCCAAGGAACTGGGAACGCTGGCGGTAAAGGTCGTAGAAAGGTTCGACGTGCTCGCCGAACTGGCGACCGGCCACAGTTTTGTTCAGCGCCGCAAGGTCGTCTCCGACGTCGCATTTTTTGAATATACCAGCGCTGCGGCCCTGATCCTCGCGCTGCTGCTGGCCGGCGGCATCACCTTGGTGCTGGTCCGGCGCATCATCCGGCCATTGCGGGAGGCGGCGGCTATCGCCGACCGCATCGCCGCCGGCGAGCTCCAGGCATCGATCCCAGCCGGTGTGCACGACGAAACCGGTCTGCTGCTGCGATCCATGGGGGTCATGCAGCAAAGCATCCGCGACATGGTCGAGCGGGAACAGGCGCAGCGGCGCTCGGCCCAGAACCGGCTGGTCGGAGCGCTCGAGAACTCGCGCGAAGCTGTCGTGCTGGTCGACGCCGAGGACCGCATCGTCATCGCCAATTCCCGGCTCGCCGATTTTTTCCCCACTCTGGCGCCGCAACTGGCGAGCGGCATGAGTTTTACCGAGGCGTTCCGGCAGGTGGAACAGCTCGCCGGCGCGTCGGCGCCCGGCCCGGTCGAAGCCGACGCGGATGGCGCCGATGCTGCCCCGACATCCTCCGAGCGAGAGCTTCGCCTTGCCGACGGGCGCTGGCTGCGCATCAGCCGCAGCCCGATCCAGGAGGGCGGCTTCTTCCTGGTGATCAGCGATTTCAGCGACGTCAAGGAAAGAGAAGAAAGGCTGACCGAGGCGCGGCGCCAGGCGGAAGCGGCGAGCGAAGCGAAGAGCACATTCCTCGCCAACATGTCGCACGAGCTGCGCACCCCGCTCAACGCGATCATCGGCTTCTCCGATGTCATGGCAAACGAGGTCTTGGGCGAGCTCAACCCGAGCTACATCCAATATACTCACGACATTCGGCAGAGCGGCCGACACCTGCTCGAGATCATCAGCAGCGTCTTGGATTTGAGCAAGAGCGAGGCCAACAAGCTCACCTTGACGTGCTCGACCGTCGATCTCAGCGAGATCATCAAAGCCTCGGTCACGATGATGCGCGATCAGTGCTCCCGCGCCAAACTGACCTTGCTCGCGGTATTGCCGCCTGACCCTATCGAGGTCCTGGGCGACCCGGCGAAATTGCGGCAGGTCGTCCTCAATCTGCTGTCGAACGCCGTGAAGTTCACCGATACCGGCGGGACAATCACGGTCAGCGCCGCGGCGACCGAAGGCGCGGCCGTCATCCGCGTCACCGATAACGGTATCGGCATGTCGGCCGAGGAAATCCCGATCGCGCTATCCGCGTTTGGGCAGATCGACAGCCGGCTGGCGCGCCGCTACGAGGGCACCGGCCTGGGGCTGCCGCTGAGCAAGGCGATCGTCGAGCTGCATGGCGGCGGGATCACAATCGACAGCGCGCATGGCAAGGGGACCAGCGTGACCGTCACGCTGCCGCGAGCGGCGGCCAACGCCGGAGCGGCAGCCGCCTGATCGGCGGCAGCAAAACCCTGCACTTCATCTGTCATTCCGGGGCTGCGCGTAGCTCCGAGCCCGGAATCCATATTCGAAAGATCCCTGTTCATTGATTCCGGACCTCGCCTTTCGGGCGGCCCCGGAACGACGGAACCTGTGCCAAGAAGCGCGCTTGCGCGCTGCGCAAACCTGATATCGTGGGCGATCGCCTGAGGGCGGACCCGACACGAAGGAGGGACGAGCATGGCATCGAACGGCAAAGTCGCTTTGGTCACCGGCGGCGGCAGCGGCATCGGCAAGGCCTCGGCACTGGCGCTTGCCCGCGAAGGCTTTGCCATCGTCGTTGCCGGACGTCGCCCGGAGCCGCTCAACGCCGTCGTCGGCGAGATCGAGAAGCTGCAGGTGAAGGCGCTGGGGGTGCCGACCGATGTCAGCGACCCCGCCTCCGTCGAGGCGCTGTTCGCCAAGACGAAAGCGACCTTCGGCCGGCTCGACGTGCTGTTCAACAACGCCGGTTTCGGCGCGGCCTCGGAGATCGAGGATCTCGCATGGGACCGCTGGAACGGCGTCATCGGCTCGATCGTCCACGGCACATTCCTGTGCACTCAGCAGGCCTTCCGGATCATGAAGGACCAGAAGCCGATGGGCGGCCGCATCATCAACAACGGCTCGATCTCGGCGCATGTGCCGCGCCCGCAATCGATTGCCTATTCGACGGCCAAGCACGCCGTCACCGGCCTCACGAAATCGACCTCGCTCGACGGCCGCAAATATGACATCTCCTGCAGCCAGATCGATGTCGGCAACGCGCTGACCGAGATGACCCAGCGGATGACCCGCGGCGTGCCGCAGCCCAATGGCGAGATCATGATCGAGC
>VAZR01000058.1 GCA_005888515.1 Alphaproteobacteria bacterium
GATCGCGAAGATATAAGGTCGTAAATACACCGATTGGTACAGCGGTTTCGCGGCCTGCGGCGGCAGGATGAGCACATTAGGAGAAGGCAATGCGCAGTCGACCGGGTGAAGGCGGACCGGAGGCGGTGAAGGCCAACGAGGCGGGGCGTTCGCTAATGCGGCGCTGGATGCAGCTCGGCTTGACCGGGCGCATGTTCCTGCTCGTCGTCATCGCCGTCTTGCCGGCGTTGGTCATTCAGGCGGTCAACGAATATGCCCTGCGCACCTCGCGCGAGGATGAGATCCGCCAGCGCGTGATCCAGATCACCAAACAGTTTGGCGAAGAAATCCAGGCGATCCGAGCGGGCGCCTCGCAGCTATTGATTGCGCTCGGCGAGCTCGACGAGGTTCAGAAGCACGATACGCCGGAGTGCGGCGCGACTTTCGCCAAGCTCAAGGCCAGGTTTGAGTCATACGTCCGGATCGGTGCGGCGGACGCCACCGGCAAGGTTTTCTGCTCGACCGGAACGACGATGGAAGCGTCGGTCGCGGATACCGAGTTTTTTAAGCGCGCGATCGTCGGTGACGGCCTTGCCGTCGGCAATTACTTCGTCGATCAGGCGACGAAGGAAAAGATGATTCACTTTGCCGAGCGGTTCTACGACGCGAACGGCAAGGTTAATGGCATCGTGTTCGCCGGCCTCGATCTGAAATGGCTTGCCGAACATCTGAAGGAACGCGGGCTGACCCCGTCGCAGTCGATCCTGATCGCTGACCGCCTCGGCAACATCGTCGCGCGGCTGCCGAACGGCGAGGCGCTGGTCGGCAAAAACATGCGCAAATCGCATGAAGACATCATGGACGGCTACAGCGACGGCTGGGAGGAGGCCGCCGGCGTCGACGGCATCATGCGGATTTTCGGTTACAATCCGGCTCAGCTGCCGCCGAAGGATTTCTTCCTTAGTGCTGGCCAATCCAAAGTCGAGGCGATGGAGCCGATCGAGGCCGCGACCAAGCGCGGCATCCTGCTCATCCTGCTCGGTCTGTTGGCGGCGATGTATCTGGCCTGGGTCGGCGGCCGGCGGTTTATCAAGCGGCCGATCGCCAATCTTTTGGAAGGCACCAGCGAATGGGGCAAGGGCCATTACGACGTCCGCGTCAAGGTCGATGACCGGGCCTCCGAGATCGGCCGCCTCGGGATCGCCTTCAACGACATGGCCGACGCCCTGGCGGCGCGGCACGCGGCGCAGCAGCGCGCCGAAGAAGAGCTGCGTCACCTGAACGCGACCCTCGAATCCCGGATCGGCCGGCGCACCCTCGAACTGGAGGAAGCCAACCGGGCCAAGTCGCAGTTCCTCGCCAAGATGAGCCATGAGATCCGCACGCCGGTGAACGGCGTTCTCGGCATGCTGGAGCTGGTGAGGCAGACCAAATTGGATACGCGCCAGCAGCGCTATCTCGACACCGCGCGCCGGTCGGCGGAGACGTTGCTCGGGATCATCAACGGCATCCTCGATATCTCGAAGATCGAGGCCGGCAAGATCGAGCTCGAGCAGGCTTCGTTCGATCTGCGCGATCTGGTCGAAGAGGTCACCGAAACCTTTGCCGACGTCGCATACGGCAAGGGACTGGAGCTGACCTGCACGATCCCGGCGAACCTGCCGACGGCGCTGGTCGGCGATGCCGGACGGCTGCGCCAGATCATGACCAACCTGGTCGGCAATGCCATCAAGTTCACCGAAAAGGGCGAGGTCGGACTTCGCGTCGAGGCCGTCGAGGCCGACGCGGCTTCGGCTTTCATCGCCTTTGACGTGACCGACACCGGCATCGGCATCCCGGCCGACAAACAGCGGCACATCTTTGACGCTTTCGCCCAGGCCGACAGCTCGACCACCCGCCGTTACGGCGGCACCGGGCTCGGTCTCAGCATCGCCAAGCAGCTCTGCGAGATGATGGGCGGCACGATCGACCTGACCAGCGAGCCGGGCCGCGGCTCGACCTTCCGCTTCACCGCCCGTTTCGGCCGGCAGAGCGAGGGCGCGCAGCCGGTCGACACCGGCCTGCTGCTGTTCCAGGGCATGGCGGTGCTCGTCGTCGAAGACAACGCGGTCCGCCGACGCAACATAAAAGACCAGCTGGTGAGCTGGGGCATTCGCGTCGGCGAGGCGGAGAACGGCGCCGCGGCGCTCGCCGAGCTACGCACCGCAGCCGCCCGCAACGAGCGGTTCGAGCTGGCGATCATCGACATCGATCTCCCGGACGTGAATGGCGTCGAACTGGTGCGCAGCATCAAGGCCGATCCGGCGAATGCCGAGCTGCGGCTGGTCATGTTGACCTCGCGCGATCACGAGATCGACCAGATGGGCGATATGCGCGCCCACGTCGCCGGCAGCTTGGTCAAGCCCGTGCGTCAGTCGGCCTTGCGCGATTGCCTTATCGCGATCGACGGCGACATCGAGCCGGCCGCTGCGGCATCGGAATTGCCGCCGCCAACGCCCCCTGAGGGGGTTGCCGGCGCGCGCGTGCTGCTGGTCGAGGACAACCCGGTCAATCTCGAAGTCGCGGTCGGTATTCTCGAGAGCTTCGGCTGCAAGGTGGAGACCGCGACCAACGGCCTGGAAGCGCTCGATCGCTATGCCAACGGCGATTACGGCCTGATCTTCATGGATTGCCAGATGCCCGAGATGGACGGGTTCGAGGCGACCTCGGAGATTCGCAAACAGGAAGTGAAATCGGATCGCCGCACCCCGATCGTCGCGCTGACCGCGAGCGCGATCGAAGGCGACCGCGAGCAATGCCTCGCTTCGGGCATGGACGATTACGTGCCGAAGCCGTTCACCACCGACCAGATGCGGTCGGCGCTCGTGACGTGGCTCAGCCCCGCGACGCGCAGCGGTGCCAAGCGCGACCATCTGACGTTGGTGGCGTCGGCGCGCCCGCCGGCTGCCGTCCCGCCGGCACCGCCACCCGTGCCGCTGCCGACCGAGCCGATCGACGAGGCGGTGCTCAACAACTTGGCGCAGCTGCAGCGCGAAGGTCGTCCGGACATCGTCAACCGCGTGATCACGCTGTTCCTCGAAAGCGCGCCGGCGCTGTTGAGGGATCTGCAGGAAGCCGTGGCCAAGGGCGATGCGGCAGTGCTTCACCGCGCCAGCCACACGCTGAAATCGGCCAGCGCCAACGTCGGCGCCGCGCTGTTGTCGGCGCATTGCAGGGAATTGGAAGCGATGGCGCGGACCGGGCCAGTGGCTGATGCGGCAGCCCGCGTCGCAACGATCGCCGAGGATTATCAGCAAGCGCAAGCTGCCCTAACGGCCCGCCTGCCGCGAGTTGCCTGATGGCGGAGTCGTCTCAACGGGCGGGCCCGTTGATCTTGATCGCCGACGATGACGAGACCGAACGGTTTCTGCAGCGGCAGGTGCTGGAGCCGGAAGGCTTCGAGATCATCGAGGCGAAAAACGGCCTGGCAGCGCTTGAGGCGTTCAACCAAGGCAAGCCCGATCTCGTCATCCTCGACGTGATGATGCCGGAGATGAGCGGCTTCGAGGTGTGCCAGGCGATCCGCACCTTGCCGGGCGGCCGCAATACGCCGGTGTTGATGGCGACCGCGCTCGACGACGTCGACTCGATCGACCGCGCCTATCGCGTCGGCGCGACGGATTTCATCGGCAAGCCGATCAACTGGCCGGTATTGCCGCACCGGGTGCGTTACATGCTGCGCGCCCACGATACCCTGCGAAATCTGATCGTCAGTCAGGAGCGTCTTGCCGAGGCGCAGCGCATCGCCGGCGTCGGCAACTTTCGCTGGCTGCCGCACAGCAAGCTGCTCGAATGCTCGGCCGAGCTGTGCCGGATGCTGGGGCTCGGCGAACACGCCCGCGCGCTGCACATCCGCAACGTATTGCGGCGAATTCCGCCCTCTGATCGGAGAACCGTCACGCGGGCTCTGCGCCGCGGCTTGGAGGGCAACAAGGTCGACCTCGATCATCGGATGGTAACGCTCGAGGGCGAGGTACGGACCCTGTATTTGCGGGCCGAGATCTCGGCCGCCGAGGATGACACCGCCTATCTGCAAGGTTCGGTCCAGGACATCACCGAGCGCAAACGGACCGAGATTGAGCTCGCCGCCGCGCGCGACGAGGCGCGCACCGCCGATGCCGCCAAAACCGCCTTCCTTGCCGCGATGAGCCATGAATTGCGCACGCCGCTCAATGCCATCATCGGGTTCAGCGAGATGATCGCCGAGCAGGCGTTCGGGCCGATTGGCCAGGGCCGTTACGTCGACTACGCCCGCAACACCGGCAAGGCCGGGCAGCAGATGCTCGGCTTTGTCGTCGATGTCTTGACCATCGCGCAGCTCGAGGCAGGCCGCTTTGATCTCGACCGGCAGAACGTCGAGCTTGTCGAAGCGGCCGAGGCGATTGTCGCTGAGTTCCGCGGTTGTGAGCTAGGCCGGGGCCGCGAAATTACGCTCACGGTTAAGGGGGCGCCCGGCCGGGTCAATGCGGATCCGAGGGCGATCCAGCAGATGCTATCGAAGCTGTTGTCGAACGCCGCGAAGTTCAGTCCGCCGGAAGCGGTGATCCAGGTGACGATCGCCGCTGGAGGCGAGGGCTTCACGCGGCTGAGCGTCACCGATCGCGGAACCGGCATGACGCCGGAAACCGCCGCGATGGCGGTTCGCCCGTTCCGCCAGGTCGATGGCCGTTTGGCCCGCAAGTTCGGCGGCACCGGGCTCGGGCTCAGCATCGTCAACGGATTGATCGAGCGCCATGGCGGCCGTCTGACAATCGATAGCGCGCCGCAGCAGGGAACCTGCGCCTCGCTCGAGTTCCCGGCGATCCGGGCCGAGACCGAGCAGAGGCGGATTGCCGCGGTCGCCGACTAGACCTCGGCGGTGAAAGACCGGTCCACCGGCAAATCAGTAGCATTAAAAATTAATTAAGCCATTCGGGCTAGGCATAAGCGCTGACCGAGCGTCACGCACCGATTAGTGAGGAAAAAATGTCGGATCGCGCTATCTCGCCGCCGCTCTCGGCTCCGGCTGGTTCTCCGGCTGAATCCCCGGCTGAATCCGAAGACAACATGGCGTTGATCGCCAGGCTGCTGCCGCTCGATATCGCCGTTTTCCTCGTCTACTTCACGATCGGCGCGCCGCTGCCTGTCCTTTCGCTGTTCGTCCACGATCGGCTCGGCTTCGACCCGATCATCGTCGGCATCGTGATCGGCGCCCAGGCGGCCGCGACGTTATTGGCCCGGCCGCTGGCCGGCGGCGTTTCGGATCGGCGCGGTACCCGCGCGGCTGTAATGATCGGGGCGCTGATCTCGATACTAGCCGGGATGTTCTACTTCATCGGGACGTTGCTGGAGTTCAGTCCGATCGCGGCCCTGGTGGCGATCCTCGCCGGCCGCATGGCGCTCGGGCTCGGCGACAGCTTGTTCCTGACCGGCGCGATGGCCTGGGGCGTGCAGCTGGGCGGCCCGAAAAATGCCGGCAAGGGTCTGATGTCGGTCGGCATCGCACTCTATGCGGCGATGGCAATCGGCGCGCCGTTGGGCATTGCGATCTTCAACAGCAGCGGCGGCTTTGCCGTGCTGGCGCTGATCGTCGCCGCGACGCCGCTCTTGGCCTGCCTGATCGCCCAGCGGCTACCGGCGCAGCCGGTGGTCGCCGGCGCCCGCATCCCGCTGCGCGAGGTGTTCGGCCTGATCTGGCGTCCCGGCGCCGGTGTCGCGCTGTCGGGGGTAGGATTTGCCGTGATCGCCGCCTTCATCACCCTGTATTACCAGTCACACGGCTGGGACGGCGCGGCCTACGGCCTGACCGCTTTTGGCGCCGCCTTTATCGTCGCGCGGCTGTTCTT
>VAZR01000059.1 GCA_005888515.1 Alphaproteobacteria bacterium
AAGCCGCCGGCTGAAAACGCGATGACCTCGGATTTGAGATCGTCGGCCAGATCGGTCGCGGTGCCGACGATCGTGTAGGCGATCAGATGCGGCAAATGCGAGGTCACCGCCAGCACCTTGTCGTGATGGTCGGCCGCCATCTTCGTAACGCGCATGCCGGCCAATTCCCAGAGCGCGGTCACCTTGGCGACCGCCTCGGGCGCGGTGTCGGGCGGTGGCGTCAGGATGCACCAGCGGTCGCGGAACAGCTCGGCAAAGCCGGATTCGGGGCCGGAATGCTCGGTGCCGGCGACCGGATGGCCGGGCACGAAATGCACCCCTTCCGGCATCAGCGACTGCACGTCGCGGATCACCGCCTCCTTAACCGAGCCGACATCGGTGACGATCGCGCCCTTGCGCAGGCCGGGTGCGACGCGCATCGCTATCTCGCGGTAGGCTGAGAGCGGCGTCGCCAGCACGACGAGATCGGCGCCGTCCGCTGCGGCGGCGGGGTCGTCGGTGGTCTCGTCGGCGAGATCGAGGCGGCGGACCGCATCGAGGGTCTCGGCGGTACGAGCGCAGGCGACGATCCTGGTCTCCGGGCAGTCCCGCCGCAACACCCGCGCCAGCGAGGAGCCGATCAACCCGATGCCGATCAGCGCGACCCGATCGAACAATTTATCGCTCATGAAGCGGCCATGAACTCGGTCAGCGCCGCCGCGACGGCCTCCATCTCCTCGCCGGTGCCGATCGTGATGCGCAGGCATTTGGGCAGCCCGTACCCTCCCATCTGGCGGGTGAGGATGCCGCGCGACTGCAGGAAGGCGAAGGCGGCATCGGCGTTATGGCGCGGCTCGTCGGGAAAGCGCGCCAGCACGAAATTGCCGACGCTCGGCGTCAACTCGAGGCCGATCGCCTGCAGCCGCTCCGACAGCCAGGGCAGCCACTTGTCGTTATGCGCACGGGCGCGTTTCAGGGCGGCGACGTCCTCGACCGCGGCAACCCCGGCCGCCAGGGCTGGTGCGCTGACATTGAACGGGCCACGGATGCGATTCAGCACATCGGCGATCTCGGGCGGGCAGTAGGCCCAGCCGAGGCGCAGCCCGGCGAGCGCGTAGATTTTCGAAAAGGTGCGCAGCATCACAACATTGGAGGCGCGGTTCACCAGCGCGACCCCGGGCTCGTAGTCGTTGCGGTTGACGAATTCGGCGTAGGCTGCGTCGATCGCCAGCACGACATTGGGCGGGAGGCCGGCATGCAGCCGGTTCATGTCGTTGATCGACAGATAGGTGCCGGTGGGATTGTTCGGATTGGCGATGAAGACGATGCGGGTGCGCTCGGTGACGCGCGCCAGGATGCCGTCGACATCGGCGGTCAGGTCGCGCTCGGGTACCGCAACCGGGGTCGCGCCGACGGCCAGGGCGCCGATCGGGTACATCAGGAAGCCGTGCCGGCTATAGAGCACTTCCGCGCCCGGCCCCGCATAGGCGCGTTGCAACAGCGCGATCAGCTCGTCCGAGCCGGCGCCGCAGACGATGCGCGCCGGATCGAGCCCATGATGGCGGCCGAGCACATCGCGCAGCTTGTCGGCGCCGCCATCGGGGTAACGGTGGATCTCTTCGGCGAGGGTTTTGTATGCGGCGATTGCTTTCGGGCTCGGCCCGAGCGCGCTCTCGTTCGATGCCAGGCGGATCGGCCGCTCGACGCCTTCCGCCTGCGACTCGCCGCCGACATAAGGCGAGATGTCGAGGATGCCCGGACCGGGCACCGGGACGCCAGCATCCACCATACGATCAGCCCTTCGCGCCCGCGGTCGCCCCGACCATGACCGCGGCGCGGCCGGCCGTCTTTGCAGTTGAGAACGTCGTCGGGGCCAGCGGCACGGCATAGCTGCCAAAACGCAGCAGGCGATAGAGAGATTTGCCGAGTTGCGCCTGAAAACTGTCGAGCCGGGGATCGCCGGTCGGAACAAAGCCGTCGATCTCGATCAAGGTGTTCACGCTGTCGGCGTGCTCGCACAGGGCAATGAAGGTACAGGTAAAACCGAGGTCCGACAGGGCCGAAACAAGGCGGGCGCGGCTGATATCGGGCGCGTTCTCGGTGGCAATAAACGTGCGGTCCTGCCCGGTCGGCTGCTCGATGTCACAGCCGATCGCCAGCGCATCGGCTCCATCGGGGCGGGCGTTGCCGCGCGCGCCAAATGGCAATCGAGCGATGACTCGCGGCGCATTGCCGTCGGTCGACAAGAGGTGGCGCCACCACGGATCCGGATCATCCTCAGCCGGCATCGGCAAGACGCCGACCGCCGCCTGGCCGTCCATCACCGCGCCGATCACCTGGCTCGGCGAGCGATAGGGCACCATCGGCGTGTGGCTGCCGTAATGGTCGCGCGCGAGGTCCCAATAACCCAACGCCTGCGGCGGGGCGTAAACCGCGACGGCAAAGGAGCTTTGCAGCCGCACGGTGGCGGCGAGAAGCTCGCGCCACATCCGGATCAGCGTCGCCGCCGGAAATGCGTCTTTGTTGCGCCGCACCAGCCGTCGAATGATCTCGGCCTCGCGCGCCGGTTGATGCGCGGCGATCGCGCCCGTGCCCCGCTTGTGTGCGGCGACGCTCGCTACAATCTCTAGGCGCTCGATCAAGAGGTCCTGCAGCTGGTCATCGATCTCGTCGATGCGCCGCCGCAATCCATCGAGATCAGAGGGGATTTCTGACATGGTTTCAGTTCGCTGCCGGGACCGCGATAGTAGTAGAGTTGTGCCTCCGCAAAATCAAAGAAAACATTGACATGCCACACCCGCATTCCCTAGCTAAGCGTCCCTTTCGGCAGGGAAAGGCAGCTCTGCGAGCCGCCGCAAGCGCCGCCGATATCCGGGCTTAGAGACGATCGTGTCGACCGTAACCGCACCCCTGTTGAAACGCCCCGGGAAGGAGTGGCCTGGCCACAGTTTTATCGTGTCCGAGCCCTTGCGGCTCGATTGCGGGATCGATTTCGGCCCGTTCACGATCGCCTACCAGACCTATGGTCGGCTCAATGCCGAGCGCAGCAACGCCGTGCTGATCTGCCATGCGTTGAGCGGCGATCAATATGTCGCCGAGCCGCACCCGATCACCGGCGCCGCCGGGTGGTGGACGACGCTGGTCGGGCCGGGCGGCGTGCTCGATACCGACCGCTACTTCCTGATCTGCGCCAATGTGCTCGGCGGCTGCATGGGGACGACCGGCCCGAAAGAGGTGAACCCGGCCACCGGCGAGCCCTGGGCGCTCAACTTCCCGGTGATAACGATCCGCGACATGGTGCGGGCCCAGAAGCTCCTGATCGAGCATCTCGGGATCGAGAAGCTGTTCTGTGTCATGGGCGGCTCGATGGGGGCGATGCAGGTCCTGCAATGGGCCTCGAGCTACCCCGAGTCGGTCGTGGCGGCGGTGCCGATCGCCGGCTCGGCGCGTCATTCGGCGCAGAACATTGCCTTTCATGAAGTCGGCCGCCAGGCGATTATCGCCGATCCGGATTGGTGCGGCGGACGTTATCTGAGCCTCGGCCATAACCCGGCGCGCGGCCTCGCGGTGGCGCGGATGGCAGCGCACATCACCTATCTGTCGGAAGCGGCGCTGCACCGCAAATTCGGCCGCAACCTGCAGGACCGCAACGCCGTCACTTACGGTTTCGACGCCGACTTTCAGGTCGAGAGCTATTTGCGCCACCAGGGCAGCACCTTTGTCGACCGGTTCGACGCCAATTCCTATCTCTACATCACCCGGGCGATGGACTATTTCGATCTCGCTGCCGAGCATGGCGGGTCGTTGCCGGCCGCCTTTCCCGGCACGCAGCCGCGGTTCTGCATCATCTCCTTCACCAGCGATTGGCTGTTCCCAACATCGGAAAGCCGAGCCTTGGTGCATGCGCTGAACGCGGTCGCGGCCAATGTCAGCTTTGTCGAGATCGAGACCGACAAGGGTCACGACGCGTTTCTGCTGCACGAACCGGAGCTGTTCGCGACCCTGCGCGGCTTTCTGGCCGGCTGCGCCGAGCATCGCGGCCTGACCCGTTTCTGGGGCTGACATGGCGGACCGCAGCGCTGCATTGCCGCTCGGGATCGATGCGGGCGGGCCACGCATTGCATCCGCAGCGCCCGACGAGCTGCGGCGCGATCTACGGCTGATCGCCGAGATGATCGAGCCGGGCTCGCGCGTCCTCGATATCGGCTGCGGCGATGGCGCGCTGCTCGCCTACCTGGCGCGCGAGAAGGACGTCGACGCGCGCGGCATGGAATTGAGCCAGTCCGGCGTCAATGCCTGCGTGCGGCATGGTCTGTCGGTGATCCAGGGCGACGCCGACCGCGATCTGGACGCCTTTCCGGTCGGCGCCTTCGACGTCGTCGTGTTGAGCCAGACCCTGCAGGCGACGCGCCGGCCGCGGCATGTCGTCGAGACACTGGTGCGCATCGGCAAGCGGGCGATCGTCTCGTTCCCGAATTTCGGCTTCTGGCGCATCCGCCTGAGCCTCTTGTGGCGCGGCCGGATGCCGGTCTCGGAGCTGCTGAACAATCCGTGGTACGACACGCCGAACATCCACCTCTGCACGATCCGCGATTTTGTCCGGCTGTGCGACGAGATCGGCACCGAGATCGAGCGCAGCGTCACCTTGGATCGACACGGCCGTTCGTTCTCGCTCGATCCGCGCGGCGGTCTCGCTAACCTCTTGGCCGAACAAGGCATGTTCGTGCTGTCCGGCAAGGCATAGCGCGATGCTTATCGCTCAACTCTCGGACCCGCATATCGGCGTGCCGGGGACATTGCTGTACGGCCGCGTCGATACCGCCGATTTCCTGACGCGCGCCGTTGCCGAGGTCAGCCAGCTCGAGCCGCGCCCGGACATTATCGTGCTGACCGGCGACCTCGTCGCCATCGGCGAGCCGCCCGAATACGAATATCTGCGGCAGATCCTGGCGCCGCTGCCGATGCCGTTTTTCGTGATCCCGGGCAACCACGATGCGCGCGAGCCATTGCGCGCTGCGTTCCGCGACGACGGCTATCTGCCGGACGAGGGATTTATTCAGTATGTCGTCGAGGATTATCCGCTGCGCCTGATCGCGCTTGACACGCATATCCCGGGCGAAAACGGCGGCCTATTGTGCGCTGACCGGCTCGCCTGGCTCGACCGCACGTTGGCGGCAGCGCCGGACCGGCCGACGCTCTTGATGATGCATCATCCGCCGTTCCTGACCGGCATCGAGCGCATGGACAAGAGCGGGCTCGATAACGCCGGCGCGTTCGCGGAGGTCGTCGCCCGCCACCCGCAGATCGAGCGCGTGCTGTGCGGCCATTTGCACCGCGCGATCGATCGCCGCTTCGCCGGCACGGTCGCCGGCACCGCGCCCAGCACGGCGCATCAAATGCGCTTGAGCCTGACGCCGGGCGCCCCATTGCGCTTCATGTTCGAGCCGCCCGGTTACCAGCTGCATCTGTGGCAGGACGGCGCCCTCGTCACCCACACCGCCGTGATCGGTGACTGGCCGGGTCCGTATTCGTTGCGCCCGACCGGGTAAGCTCGATCACGCGCGGCCCCACAGGATCTTGGTCGCGCGGCGGGCGCCCTCGGCCATTGCTTCGAACTTGGCCCAGCAGATCGAGGGATGGCCGACCCGCGTGCCGAGCCCGCAATCGGTGCCGGCCAGCACGTTCTCGCGGCCGACCAGGCCGGCGTAGCGCACCAGCCGCTCGGCGACGAGATCGGGGTGCTCGATGAAGTCGCTGCAATGCCCGACGACGCCAGGGACCAATGTCGCGCCGTCCGGAAATTTCACCGTCTCGAAAACCCGCCATTCGTGCTCATGGCACGGGTTCGAGGCCTCGATCGAATAGCTTCCCGCATCGACGCGGAAGATCAGATCGATGATGTCCCGGAGCGGGATGTCGTCGTGATGCGGCCCGTGAAAGCTGCCCCAGCAGACATGCAATCGCACCTTCTTGCGCGGGATGCCGCGCAGCGCATGGTTCAGCGCATCGACCCGCATCGTCGCATAT
>VAZR01000168.1 GCA_005888515.1 Alphaproteobacteria bacterium
CGATGCGGGCCAGCCTGCGCGGCTCTCGGGCTGGGTGCACCGGAAGCGCGATCACGGCCAGCTGTTGTTTGTCGATCTGCGCGACCATTACGGCATCACGCAATGCGTCATCGATGTGTCGTCGCCGCTGTTTCCGGCGGCCGAGGCGCTGCGCCTCGAAAGCGTCGTGACGATGACCGGCCGCGTCACGAAACGCACCGAGGACACGATCAACCCGACCCTGCCGACCGGCGAGGTCGAGCTGGTCATCGACGCGCTCGACGTGCAGTCGGTCGCCGAGCCCTTGCCGTTCCCGGTCAACACCGACGCCGAATACCCCGAGGACATGCGGCTGACCTACCGCTTTCTCGACCTGCGCCGCGAGGACATCCACGCGAAGATGATGCTGCGCTCGGCGGTCATCGCTTCGATCCGCCGGCGCATGATCGAGCAGGGTTTCACCGAGTTTCAGACGCCGATCCTGACCGCCGACTCGCCGGAAGGCGCGCGCCCCTACCTGGTGCCGAGCCGGATCCATCCCGGCGAGTTCTACGCGCTGCCGCAGGCGCCGCAGCAATTCAAGCAATTGCTGATGGTCTCGGGTTTCGACCGCTATTTCCAGATCGCGCCGTGCTTTCGCGACGAAGCCGCCCGCGCCGACCGCGCGCCGGGCGAGTTCTACCAGCTCGATTTCGAGATGTCGTTTGTGACGCAGGAGGATGTGTTCGCGGCGATCGAGCCGGTGTTGCATGGCATCTTCGAGGAGTTCGGGCAGGGCCGGGCGGTGACCGCGGCGCCGTTTCCGCGCATCACCTTCGCCGAGGCCGCGCTCAAATACGGCACGGACAAGCCCGATCTCAGAAACCCGCTGGTCATCGCCGACGTGTCGGAGGTGTTCGCCGGCTCGAACTTCCGCGCCTTCAAGCGCATCGTCGAGAGCGGCGGTGTCGTCCGGGCCATTCCGGCGCCCGGCTCGGCGTCGCGGCCGCGCTCGTCGTTCCAGGACCGGATGGATGCCTGGGCGAAAGCGGAGATGGGCGCTCCGGGGCTCGGCTACATCATCCTCGAAGGCAACGGCCAGGAGCTCGCCGGGCGCGGCCCGATCGCGAACAACCTCCAGCCGGGGGAAATCGCCGAGATTGCCCGGCTGGCGGAGGTCGGCGCCGGGGATGTCGTGTTCTTCGCGGCCGGCAGCAGGACCGACGCGGAACGGCTCGCCGGCGCGGCGCGCACCCGCATCGGCGGCGAATTGGGGCTCATCGAGGAGGGCGCCTTCCGCTTCTGCTGGATCGTCGATTACCCGATGTACGAGCGCAGCGAGGAGACCGGCCAGATCGAGTTCAGCCACAACCCGTTCTCGATGCCGCAGGGCGGGCTCGACGCGCTCGAAACCAAGGACCCGCTGGCGATCCTCGCGCACCAGTACGACATCGTGTGCAACGGGGTGGAGCTGGCCTCCGGCGCGATCCGCAACCACCGCCCCGACATCATGTACAAGGCCTTTGCGATCGCCGGCTATACCGCGGCCGATGTCGAGACCCGCTTTGGCGGCATGCTGAACGCCTTCCGCTACGGCGCGCCGCCGCATGGCGGCCTCGCGCCGGGCATCGACCGCATTGTGATGCTGCTGGCCGACACGCCCAACATCCGCGAGGTCATCGTCTTCCCGATGAACCAGCAGGCGCGCGATCTGATGATGGGCGCCCCGGCGCCGGTTCTGCCCGAGCGCCTCCGGGAACTGCACCTCCGCCTCGACCTGCCGCCCCCGAAGCGGGGGTAGCGGAAAATGCCCCCTCCCCAACCCTCCCCCGCAAGCGGGGAGGGAAGGATGGGGGGCAGGCGGGGGTAGGGCAAATTCCCTGAGAACAGGGAATTTTTTGCGATTTAACAGGGAATTTCTTCCGCGTTCGATCGCGGTGCGGTGGCCTTGCCGGTGCTTGTCGATGCGTTGCAACTTGAAGTTGTCCGCCACCTGAAATTTCAGGCTGGATTCAGGTGATTCCCCGTGCCCGTTGCAGACCGGCAGTCCTCCGCCGCGGCTGACCCCATTTAGGACATCCTCTCGAACGTTGTGCGCCGTCAAACCGGAGCCCCGCCAGTTCTGTTGCCCGAAAGATATAAGGAACAAAAAGGGAACATGCAAGGGTGTATCCGCACCCCTTAGCGGGGCCGTCCTGGCCGAACGCGTCGGGGTGTTCGCTCTTGCTCTGGCAAAGGGCATCGACCAGCATGGTCAATTGCCGAGATGCATTGGTTAGCAACGGCAGACGGCGCCGCAAATAACCGCGAAAAATTGGCGGCATTCCGGCCCGGTCCGTGTGGCGACCGACGCGCAACAGGGAGGCGCATCATGCTGATGTCGAACATCGGTGTCGTCAATTACAGCAGGACACCCGACAGCGAGGTGGCGCGGTGGGCGGCCGCCGCGGAAACCCAGATGAGAAATGATGTCGGGCCGGTCTGGCACCTGCCGGGGCCGCGGCTGCAACTCGTCGCGCCGAATGTGCCGGTCGCGGTCGATGCCTGGGTCGTCGTCGCCGATGATGCGGCGCAGCGCCAAGGACTCGGCTTTCACCAGACATATAATGGCCGACCCACGGGATATGTGCTGGTCGAATACACAAAGAGCTTTCGGCAGGAACCGAGCCGCGTATTTTCGCACGAGGTCCTGGAGATGGTGATCGATCCGACCGCCACTCGGACCGTGAACATCAGCAACGTGCTGTATCTGATCGAGCCCGGCGACATCCTGGCGTTCGACGCCGGCGGTTACGAGATCAACGGCGTGCTGGTCTCGGGATTTGCGACGCCGGCTTATTACCGGCTCGAGAGCGGGACGCGGTACGGGTTCAGCCGCAACTTGCCCGGGCCGCTGCCGGCAAAGGACCCGGGCGGGACGGTGCTGAGTTGGTACGAGAACGGCGCGTTGCGCTTCGATACGGCTGCGCCGACGCCTGAGCTCGCCGAGTTTATGGAGGTCCATGAGGCGTCACGCCGCTACCGCCGGTCGCTCGACCGCAGCGACTGGGTCGACGTTCCGGCGGTTTGACGGGGATCGCTGCGTTGTCGCGCCGATGGTCCGGGACCGGCGATCACGATTTTTTGCATCGCCGCGGCGATGATCCCATGTAAGCGGATGCCGCGCGGCGCGGCTGTCGCTATGACGCCGTGGCGTACGGTTTGCAGCGGCCCCTTTGCGGTATGGAGCCGCCGCGCTGTCGGGTTCGGGGAGTGTCCGTCTGATGAAGCTTGGGTTGGTACAGGCCTTCCGGCCCGCCGACACCGTAATGGGGGCCATGCTGATCGCCGCGGGTCTGGGGATCGGTTCGGCGGCCAATGCCGGGGCGGCCGAGATCGTGCCGCACCATGCGCTCTACTCGATGAGCCTCGGCTCGACCCATGGCGATGCCGGCGTCACTGGCGCCGGCGGCACGATGGCCTATCAATGGGGCGAGACCTGCGACGGCTGGACCGTCGAGCAGCGCTACCGGCTCAAGATGGCCTATGCCGAATCCTCGGATGTCAGCATCGCCTCCAACTTTGTGACCTGGGAAGCCAAGGACGGGCTCAAATACCGCTTCAACCAGAAAGAAACCCGCAACGGCAAGGACAATGAGGAGATCCGCGGCCAGGCGAAGCTCGACGGGCCGGAGAAGGGCGGCACCGTCGAGTTCGAGAAGCCGCAGGCGAAATCGATCAAACTGCCGCCCGGCGTGTTATTTCCGAGCGCGCAGACGATCTTCCTGATCGATAAGGCAAAGGCCGGCGAGAACTTCATCTCGCGCCAGATCTTCGACGGCGCGACGGTGGAGAATGCGGTGCTGGTCTCGGCGGTGATCGGCGCCAAGGTCGAGCCCGACGAGGAATCGGCGAAGAAGAGCCCGCTGTTGAACCGGCCGGGCTGGCGGGTGCGGCTGGCGTTCTTCCCGGCCGACCAGAAGGCCGAAAAACCGGATTACGAGCTCGGCATGCTGCTGCTCGACAACGGGGTGTCGCGCGACATGACGATCGATTACGGCGACTATTCGATCCGCGCCAAGCTCGACGATATCGAGGCGTTGCCGAAACCGAAGTGCTGAGGCGGGTTCGCTTCGCACCGCCTTTCGTAGGGCGGAAAAGCGGAGCGCATTCCGCCATAGGTTGATTTCACAACGAGACAGCGAGGCAGTGAGAGTGCCGCGCCGCTGAACCTCTGTGCCTCGCTGTCTCGTTGTGCAAACTTAGTTGGGTTCAAACTTGTTTGGCGGGTTGCGCTCCGCTCCACCCGCCCTGCGGGTGCCGGTTTTTAGGGTAGAAAAGCGCAGCGCGTTTCGCCGAAATTTTTTCACCACAGAGGCACAGAGGGATGGTGCGCGCGGAAATCTCTGTGCCCTCCGTGTCTCTGTGGTGAATTTCTCTTCATAACGGCGGAATGCGCTGCGCTTTTCCGCCCTACGATTCTTGCGGTGTTACCGCCGCACCCCTATAAGCGGGGCTCATGCAGGAATACAGCTTTGGCCACCGGCACCTCCTCGGCATCGAGGGGCTGACGCCGGACGACATCAATCATGTGCTCGATGTCGCCGACGGCTATGTCGACATGAACCGCCAGGCCGAAAAAAAGAACGCCGAGCTGCGCGGCCGCACGCTGATCAACTGCTTCTTCGAGAATTCGACGCGCACCCGCACCTCGTTCGAGGTCGCCGGCAAGCGGCTCGGCGCCGATGTCATCAACATGGCGGTGCAGGCTTCGTCGATGCGCAAAGGCGAGACCTTGATCGACACGGCGATGACGTTGAACGCGATGCATCCCGATGTGCTGGTCGTGCGCCATCCCGAATCGGGCGCGGTGCAGCTGTTGTCGGAGAAGGTCGATTGCGCCGTCATCAATGCCGGCGACGGCAGTCACGAGCACCCGACGCAGGCGCTGCTCGACGCGCTGACGATCCGCCGCCGCAAGCACCGGCTGGGCGGCCTCACCGTCGCGATCTGCGGTGATGTGCTGCACAGCCGGGTTGCGCGCTCGAACATCGCGTTGCTGACCGTGATGGGCGCGCGGGTGCGGGTCGTGGCGCCGCGCACATTGCTGCCCACGGCGATCGAGCGGCTCGGGGTCGAGGTGTTTCACGACATGGAAGCGGGCCTCAAGGATGTCGATATCGTGATGATGCTGCGCTTGCAGATCGAGCGCATGCACGGCTCGTTCGTGCCGTCGACCCGTGAATATTTTCATTTCTTCGGGCTCGATTACGACAAGCTGAAACGGGCCAAGCCGGATGCGCTGATCATGCATCCCGGGCCGATGAACCGCGGCGTCGAGATCGGCAGCGAGGTTGCCGACGACATCGACCGCAGTCTGATCCGTCACCAGGTCGAGATGGGGGTCGCGGTGCGCATGGCCTGCCTGCAGATCCTGACCCGCGACATCAGCAACCGCCCGCCGCTGCAGTAGTAAGCCAATGCCATGTAATTGCCGCGACCAGCAGCGCTCGGTATTTGCCCTGAGAAAAGCCCCCTTGGCCGGGCTTGTCCCGGCCATCCACGTCTTCGCGGTGCGGCATCGTGAAAACGAAAGACGTGGGTGCCCGGAACAAGTCCGGGCACGGGGTAGTAGGCTGCAATGAGCGGTACGCGCCGCCTCATCCGGAATGCGCGGCTCATCGATCCGGAAAGCGGGCTCGATGCGCCGGGCGATCTGCTGATCGACGGCGACAAGATCGCGGCGATCGGCCCCGGCCTCGCCGAAGCGGGTTTTGCCGACGACGTCGAGATCGTCGATGCCGGCGGGTTGTGCTTGGCGCCGGGGCTCGTCGATATGCGCGTGCAATTGCGCGAGCCCGGCGCCGAGCACATGGAGTCGATCCAGAGCGCCGGCCACGCGGCGGCGGCGGGCGGCGTCACGACGATGGTGGCGCTGCCCAACACCGAGCCGCCGGTCGACGACGTGGCTTCACCGATGGGGTCAAGGCGGTGGCCGACGCGCTGGTGATGCGGCGCGTGCTGTCCTATGCCCGCAGCTTCGACCAGCTGGTGATCCAGCATCCCGAGGAGCCGAGCCTCGGCGGCGCCGGCGAAGTCACCGAGGGTGAGATCGCGACGCGGCTCGGCCTGCCGGCGGTGACGCCGATGGCGGAGATCATCATGATCGAGCGCGATCTGCGGCTCGTCGAGATCACCGGTGCGCGCTTTCACATCGCGCATGTCTCGACGGCGGCGGGGATCGACGCGATCCGTCAGGCGAAAGCGGCCGGCCTGCCGGTGACGTGCGATACCGCGCCGCCGTATTTCGCGCTGAACGAGACCGCGATCGGCGATTACCGCACCTTCGCGAAACTGTCGCCGCCGTTGCGCAGCGAAACGGATCGACGCGCCGTCGTCGCCGGTCTCGCCGACGGCACGATTGACGCGATCGCCAGCGACCACGCGCCGTGGGACCAGGATTCGAAACGGCTGCCGTTCAGCTCGGCGACCTGCGGCATCGTCGGATTGGAGACATTGCTGCCCCTGTCGCTCGAGCTCTATCACAACCATCACCTCGAACTTATCGAGGTATTGCGCCGGCTGACGGTGAACCCGGCGCGGATTCTCGGGCTGGAGGTCGGACGTCTGACCCCGGGCAGGCCGGCCGATCTGGTGCTGTTCGACCCCGATGTGCCGTGGCGGATCGACACCGAGCGGTTCCGCTCGAAATCGAAGAACGCGCCGTTTGATGGCCGCCCTGTGCAGGGTCATGCCGTGCAAACCGTCGTCGACGGCCGCACGATCTTCGCGCGCGCTGGTTAGTGGGAAGTTCGGGTAACGGCTCCAGTGCCGCGCTCGGTGATCCTTGCGGCCAAACGTGGCATCAGTTTAGCGTGTTGTGCTGTATAGGCGCTGTGCGTCCTTCGACTGCTCGCTTCGCTCGCGCTCAGGATGAGGTCCTTTCCTTAATGCCATCACCCATTTCCCTCATCCTGAGGAGGCCGCGAAGCGGTCGTCTCGAAGGACGCAAGCCCGCATTGCAGCTGGATTGCGCGTGACCGGCATTATCCTCGCCGCCGTGATCGGCTACCTGCTGGGATCGATCCCGTTTGGGATGGTGCTGACGCGGCTGGCGGGGCTCGGCGATATCCGCCATATCGGTTCTCGCAATATCGGTGCGACGAATGTGTTGCGCACCGGCAACAAGGGGCTCGCCGCGCTGACCTTGGCGCTCGATCTGGCGAAGGGCATCGCGGCGGTGCTGATCGGCAGCCTGTGGGGCGGCGACGCGATGCTTGCCGCCGCCGGCGCCGTGATCCTCGGCCACATGTTTCCGGTGTGGCTCGGCTTTCGCGGCGGCAAGGGCGCCGCGACGGGACTCGGCGTACTGTTGGCGCTGGCCTGGCCGGTCGCGGCGATCGCCTTTGCGATCTGGCTCGCTATGCTCGCGATCTTCCACTATTCGTCCTTAGCGGCGCTGGTCGCGACGCTAGCGGCGGTTGCCCTCGCCGCATTTCTCACTCCGGCGGCGACGGCTTACCTCATCACCGGCATCGCGCTCCTTGTCATCTTGCGGCACCACGAGAATATCCGCCGTCTGCTCGCCGGCACCGAGAG
>VAZR01000169.1 GCA_005888515.1 Alphaproteobacteria bacterium
GGGCGATCTCATAGAGCCGGCCGGCGGAAACGCGGTTGATGCCGCGCTCGTATTTGTGCGCCTGCTGATAAGTCACCCCGATCAAATCGGCCAGTTGCTGCTGCGTCAGGCCCAGCATGATGCGGCGTTCCCGGACCCGCGCCCCGACATGGCGGTCGATATCCTGGGTGCGCCCCGTGGAGCGGCGCGCGGCGGCGGCGCGAAAGGGCGGGGCGGCCTCCGTGCCGGTCTCGGCAAAAGGCGATACCGGGCCGGTGCCGGTGTCATGCTGCTGTTTCATGTCGCTCCACTCGACGGGTTGGCGGTCTGACTGAATATTGGGCCGGCGGTCGCAAAAGTGTAGAACCGGCTGTTTCGATCAACCCCTGTATCCTATCGATTCAATCGGCGCTGTGTGTCGAATTTGAGGCAAGCCACGCGGTAAGGACGAAACCCGGCCGGCCGCATGGGTGCGCTGCATCCTTCCCGTTTGACAGCCTCCAATCACGATGATACCGACGCCCATTCCGGTCTGGTTGGCAGGTCGATGCCGCGAATCGTAATCGGCGACGGCGCGCTCTATTATGAGCGGCAAGGTGTCGGATTTCCCGTCCTGTTCATTTCGGGGCTGAGCGGGTTTGCCTCGTTCTGGCAGGACCAGGTCGCCGCCTTCGCCAGGAAATTCGATGTCGTCACCCACGACCATCGCGGCATCGGCCAAAGCGATGTCACGCGCAGCGGGTTCACCGTCGACCGCATGGCGGCCGATGTCGTGGGGCTGATGGATGCCCTTGAGATCGAACGCGCCCATATCGTCGGCCACTCGACCGGCGGCGCGATCGCCCAGACCCTGGCGATCGAGCACCCGAAGCGGCTGGCCAGCGTTGTGCTCTCGGCGTCGTGGACCAAGCCGGATGCGTATTTCCGGCGGATGTTCGGTTTGCGCAAGGACATCCTGCTGCGGCTCGGCCCCAGCGCCTATGTTCAGTCGAATTCTCTTTTCCTTTATCCGAGCTGGTTTGTTTCCCGCAACAACGAGCGGCTGCGCCAGTTGGAGGCGCAGAACCTCGCCGTGTTCCCGCCCACCGAAGTGGCGGCCAGCCGGATCGATGCGATCCTCGCCTTCGACCGCACCGAACGTCTCGGCCGGATCAAGACGCCGACCCTGGTGGTCGGCGCCGAGGACGACATCGTGACGCCGGCCTATTTCTCCGAAGAGCTGGCCCGCCTGATACCGGGCGCAGAAATAAAGATATTCCCCCGCGGCGGGCATGCCCTTACCCAGGTACGGGCCCGCGAATTCAACCAGGCGGTTCTGCCGTTTCTGGCGTCGCACACCCCCACATAGCTCTATAGTCTAGTCATTCCGGGATCGCCCGCCATTGGGACCAGGGGCGAGGCCCGGAACCCATGAACACAATGGATTCCGGGCTTGCCGCTACGCGGCGCCCCGGAATGACAACGGGGTGGCAAGCCCGAAACAGCACTGCATTTAAGAGTTCTTCAACATATTCCCGCCTAGGGTGGCAGCGATCTGTGCCGCGAGTGGGGGTCTCGCGGCGGGCCGGTCGAGAGACCAACCAGGGCTGGGTGCCAATGTCCGCAAGGGACCAAGAGCCGTCGAGCTGCCTGACCGCTGCGCTCGAAGCCGCGGGTGATGTAGCCTATTCGTGGGACCTCGACGGCGACCGGCTCGACTGGTCCGGACGGTTTCCCGACACCTGGAGCGAATTTACCGCCGATCTTGCGACCGGGCGGCGGTTTGCCGGCCGTATCCATCCCGACGATTTGGTGCATCGCCAGCTGATGCTCGCCAACCACTTCGACGGCGATTCAAGCTTCGATTGCGAATACCGGGTGCGCGGCGCCGGCGGCATGTTTACCTGGGTTCACGAGCGCGGCCGGGTGGAGCGCGACAATGCCGGGCGGCCACAGCGCATGCTCGGGGTGATTCGCACGATCGGCGACCGCAAGGCGCAGCAGAGCCGGCTGGAGCAGCTCGCCAATTACGACGAGTTGACCGGTCACTTCAACAAGAGCCGGCTGCGGGAAGCGGTCGATCAGATCATCGCCGCCAATCAGCGCAACGACAATCCGGCAGCGTTTTTGTCGATCGGCGTCGACAACATGACGATGATCAATGATTTGTTCGGCTACCAGGTGGCCGACACCGTATTGATCGAAATCGGCCGTCGCCTCGACTCTTGTCTGCGCGTCAGCGACTTGATCGGGCGGCTCGGTGGCGATCGGTTCGGCATCGTCTTGTCGCATTGTCCGGCGGACAATGTGCCCGCTGTCGCCGAAAAGATTCGCGGCGAGGTTAACTCGGCGCCGGTCACCACCAGCCGGGGTCCGGTTTATGCAACCGTGTCGATCGGCGGCGTTTCGTTTCCCGATCAGGGCCTGACGTCTTATGATGTGATCACGCGCGCGGAAACGGCCCTCGCCGAAGCCAAGCGCGCCGGACGCGACTGCTATACGCATTATCGAATGACGCAGGAACAGCGCGAAGGCCAGCGACGCAGCCTCTCGATCGGCGAAGAGGTTCAGAGGGCGTTGCGTGAAGATCGGATCATGTTCGCCTTCCAGCCGGTGGTCTCGGCCGAAAGCGGCGAGGTGGACTATTACGAATGCCTGTTGCGCATGCGCAGCAGGGACGGCCGGGTCATCGCCGCCGGTGATTTCGCGCCGATCTTGGAGCAGCTCGGTTTCATTCGGCTGATCGACCGTTATGTTCTGGACAAGGCGTTGGACGAGCTCGCCGCGCATCCGGGCGTCCATCTCGGGTTCAACATCTCCGGGCTGACCGCCGCCGACCGGCCGTGGCTGCGCGCCTTGACCTCACAACTGCGCAATCGGCCGGAAATCGCCAGCCGGGTGGTCATCGAGATCACCGAGACCGCGGCGCTCTACGACATCGAGGAGTCGGCGCGGTTCGTCAGCGCGCTGCGTCAGACCGGCTGTCGGGTCGCGCTCGACGATTTCGGCGCCGGGCATACCTCGCTGCGGCATCTGCAGACGCTGGCGGTCGATACCGTCAAGATCGACGGTTCCTTCGTTCACAATCTGGCTGCCAGCCCGGACAACCAGATTTTCCTGCGGCACCTGCTCGGGCTCGCCAAGGGCTTCGGCTTTCATACCGTGGCCGAGGGCGTCGAGACCGCTGCCGAAGCAGCCATTCTGCATCGCGAAGGCATCGGCTATCTGCAGGGTTATTATTACGGCCGCCCGTCGCTGGACCGGCCCTGGCTCGAACCGGTCGCGGTCCCGGCAGCGCAAATCGCCTAGCACGCATCTTCGCCGCAAGAGAGCCGCCAACGGCGGCTAGCCCGTTCCGATCATCGCCGCGTCTGATGTCATTCCGGGTCCGGAGCGAAGCGAAGGAGCCCGGAATCCATGAACACGGGCCTCTGGAAAATGGGTCCGGGCTCGCCGCTGCGCGGCGCCCCGAAATGACGGAGTTCTATGCTGCCACGGAAACTACGTCCCATTCCGGCCGGCGCGGCCTTCGCTACGGTTTGCGGCCGAGCGCGTCGAGCTGCTCGCGCAACGCCTCGATCTGAGCCTCGAGACGCTTGAGGCGCGGGTCTTCGGCTTCCGGCGCGCTCTTCCCTTCCGGCGCAGACTGGGGCGTTTCGGCGGGTTCCTTTGCGTCACGGCCATAGGGCGACAGCATCTTCAGTGCCTGCTCGAACAGCGCCATGTTCTGCTTGCCCATTTCCTCGAATTGGCCGAACGGGAAGATCCCGAACGTCGCGCGCAAATTCTTGCGCATCTGCTCCTGATTGCGGGCAAAGGCGATCATCGCCTGTTCGAGATATCCCGGTACCAGGAACTGCATGCTGTCGCCGTAGAAGCTGATCAGCTGGCGCAAAAAGCTGATCGGCAGCAGGTTTTGCCCCTTCTGCTCCTGCTCGACGATGATCTGGGTCAGCACCGAGCGGGTCAGGTCCTCGCCGGTCTTGGCGTCATGCACGACAAAATCGCCGCCCTGCTTGATCATCGTCGCGAGATCGTCGAGGGTCACATAGCTGCTCGTCGCAGTATTGTAGAGCCGCCGGTTGGCGTATTTCTTGACGACGACCGGTTTGGTGCCGCCCGGCTGGCCGCTGGTGGAACTGCTCATGCGCCCGGTATCCCGCGGAAGCGAAGATGCTGCTCTGCAACAATACAGCGATTCGCCGCGCTCGCCTCATCAAAGACTCCGGCTGTTCTCAACCCGGACTGCCCTTTTCTCAACGCTCCCCCGCCCCCTCCTTGTCCCTCCCCCGCTTGCGGGGGAGGGAAGGGTGGGGGCAAGCGTGGGAAGGGAAGCGCGCCTAAAGGAGCTTCCGTGGCGCGGGTGGGGGCTGAGCCGCAAGCGGGTCTGCGCCTATACTCGCGATTATGAGCGAAGCCGAGGATGTAGCGCGCCGCTTCATCGCTCTATGGAGCGACTATCTGACGGCACTCGCCGCCGACCCGAAGATGGCGGAGCCGCTGCAGCGTTGGCTCGGCTTCGCCGCGGCGGCGATGCCGGGCGCACCAGCGCCTGATGCGCGCCCGTCCGGCCCAACTCGACCATCGGCTCGATCGTCGGCTGACGCCGCGGCCGCTGCCGGCACATCTGGCGAGCGCGATGCTGCTGTGGCTGAGCTCGCGCGCCGCCTTGACGACCTCGAAACGCGGATCGCCGCTCTGGAACGACGCCGCCGGCCCGCTGCGGGCACTCGCTCCCGAAATCGAACACCTCGGCGCTGATCGGGTCGGCGCCGCGCTCGATCGCGAGTTGCTGCGGCGAGCCTCCGGGTTCCTCGCGGGACTAGAAGCCTATCGCCGGCACCCGTTCCGCCGCGCCGCGGTCCGCGCCCCGGTCGTGTGGCGACAGGGTGCCGTCCGGCTGCTCGATTACGGCCGGGGCGGCGCCGGGCCCGCGGTGCTAGTGGTCCCATCACTGATCAACCGCTATTACGTCCTCGATCTGCTGCCGGAGCAAAGCTTTCTGCGCCATCTCGCCGAAGCCGGCCTGCGGCCGTTCGTGATCGATTGGGGCGAGCCGGGTGCGGCGGAGCGGGAATTCACGCTGACCGACTACATCGCCGGTCCGCTGGACCGGGCGATGGCCAAGGTTTGCGAGATGGCGGGCGGTCCCATCGCGATCCTCGGTTATTGCATGGGCGGCCTCCTGGGATTGGCGCTGGCGCTTCGCCGCCCCGCCGACACCGCTCGTCTCGCGTTGCTCGCGACGCCGTGGGATTTTCATGCCGAACGAGCAGCGCAGGCCGGGATGCTCGGCCAAATGGCGGCATGGCTGCCGCAATTCATCAGCGGGTCGGACCCGCTGCCGGTATCGGTAATCCAAACCCTGTTTCTGGCGCTCGACCCGTTTCTTGCCGAACGCAAGTTCCTGCGCTTTGGCGCGCTCGACCAGGCCGGAGCCGCCGCCCGGGCTTTCGTCGCGCTGGAGGATTGGATCAATGACGGCGTGCCGCTGGCGCGCAAGGTCGCCGTAGAATGCCTGCAAGCCTGGTACGGCGACAATGTCCCGGCGCGCGGCGCATGGCAGGTCGGCGGGCGGCCGGTGCGGCCGGATGATCTCGGCGCCCCAACACTCGTCGTCCTGCCGCGGCGCGACTATATCGTGCCGCCGCGTTCCGCCGCGCCGCTGGCGGAGGCGATCCCGCAGGCCGAGGTGCTGAATCCGCCGTTTGGACACATCGGCATGATGGCGTCGAGCGAGGCGCCCGAGACGGTGTGGCAGCCGATCGCGCAATGGCTGCGCGCCGGACTTGGTTAACGAAAGAGCGGCGCCGCTTCGAGTAATCGCCGCCGCAATATTTACCAGTTCTTCAACATAAGCGTTGCATTCTTCCGGGATGCGGCGCGATCGCTCTTTGCACCGGCGATGCTTGTGAT
>VAZR01000403.1 GCA_005888515.1 Alphaproteobacteria bacterium
AGATCTGCGGCTCCGGCAACGGGAAGAAATCACGCTCGTAGCGCCGGTTGAACGCTCCGGCGATATCGCGTGCCAGCTCGACATGCTGTTTCTGGTCCTCGCCGACCGGGACGTGTGTCGCCTTGTAGAGCAGGATGTCGGCCGCCATCAGCACCGGGTACGCATAAAGGCCCAGCCCGGCGTTCTCGCGCTGCTTGCCGGCCTTTTCCTTGAACTGGGTCATCCGGTTCAGCCAGCCGAGCGGGGTCAGACAGCCGAGCAGCCAAGCCAGCTCGGCATGGGCGCTGACCGTGCTCTGGTTGAAGATGATGCAGCGCTCCGGGTCGATCCCGGCAGCGATATAGGCGGCTGTGACCTCGCGGGTCGCCTGGCGCAGTTCGTCGGGGTTCTGCGGCAAGGTCAGCGCGTGCAAATCGACGATGCAGAAGATGCATTCGTAATCGTGCTGCAGCGCGACCCAGTTGCGGATCGCGCCGAGGTAATTGCCAAGATGCAGATTGCCGGTCGGCTGGATGCCGGAAAAGATTCGGTTCATGGGCTGGCTGTTAACGTCCCGGCCGGGCCGGGGTCAAGCAGGTTGGCCAGGAGATCTCGGGGGAGATCGCATCAATTGGCCGCGCAATTCACGCCAGTCGGTCACCCCAAGTGCGAGTATCAGCGCGCCAAATACGACAAACCCGGCAACAACCAGCGCCGATAAGGCGCCGAGACGCACCATCAATGGCCCAGCCAGGGCCGAGGCGAGCATCAAACGTAATGCCAGCACAATAGCCGCCATGCCGAGCGCCGCCACCGCGATGCGCAAAGTGATCGCCTGCAGCCAGCCCGCTGCCGATAGCGCGATCGCGATGCCGACATGGGCCCAGAACTGCATCAGCGCCACGGTCAGCACCAAATTGGTGACCATCGCCGCAATCGCGACCTTGACCGGGGTTGCGGTATCGTGGCGCGCAAAAAAGCCCGGCGCCAGCACCTTGACCAGCACGAAAGCCGGCAGCCCGGCGGCGTAGGCGCTGAGCGCCGCCGCAGTCGCCGCGGCCTCGACCGGTCCAAAAGCGCCGCGCTGGAACAATACCGTCATGATCGGCTGCGCCAGGACGATGAATGCGGCCGCCGCGGGCAAGGTCAGCAAAAACGCTAGCTCGACGCCGCGGTTCTGCGTTGTGACCGCGCCCGCGAGATCGCCGGTGCGCACCTGGCGCGACAAGGGCGGCAGGATCGCCGTCGCGACGGCGATCCCGACAACCCCGAGCGGCAACTGGTTCAGCCGGTCGGCATAATAGAGATACGACACCGACCCGCCCGGCAGCAGCGAGGCGAGCGCGGTCGAAATCACCAGATTGAGCTGCGTGACCCCCGCGCCAAGCACTCCCGGCCCCATGATCCGCAGCGTCTGCTTGACGCGCGGGGTGAGCCGCGGCAGGCGCAGCCGCAATGCCACGCCGGCGCGGGCGCAGGACGCCAGCAGCCACAGGAATTGCGCCAGCCCGGCGGCCGACAAGGCCCAGGCCAATACCTCCCCGTCCTGCCAATGGAAATGCGCCATCAGCAAAAGGCCGGCGATCAGGAACAGGTTCAGCAGGATCGGTGTCGCGGCCGGCGCCGCGAAACGATCGACGGTGTTCAGCAACCCGCCCTGCAACGCCGTCAGAGAGATAAAGAGCAGATAGGGGAAGGTGATGCGGGTCAGCATCACGACGAGGTCGAACTTGCCGGGCTCGGCGCTGAAACCCGGCGCCATGATCGTCATCAGCCACGGCATGAAGATCTCGCCGAGCAGCACAAAGATCAGCAGCACCGTGAACAGCACGGCAAAGGCTTCTTCGGCGAAGGTCCGCAACGCCGGCTTGCCGCCTTCAGCGAGCGTGCCCGAGGCGAGCGGCACGAAAGCGGCGTTGAACGCGCCCTCGGCAAACAGGCTGCGGAACAGGTTGGGCAACCGCTGCGCCACAAAAAAGGCGTCGGCTACCGGGCCTGCGCCGAGGATCGCCGCGGTCAGGATATCGCGGATAAAGCCGAATACCCGGCTCACCAGCGTGTAGGAGCCGACCGTGGCGACCGAGCGGAGCAAAGCCATCAGGCCGCCGGTGTAGAGGAAAATCGGTTACGAGGAAACGACGGCGCTGTGGCGGCGTTGCCGCAAACGGCGCCGCTTGTGTTTTCCCCGCGAGATGGCGACGCTGTCAGCGCCGGTGAGGGAGGCGCGTCATGGCCGAGACCAGAATCGGGGTGATCGGATGCGGCGGCCGGATGGGCCGCATGCTGATTGCCGACATCGTTGCAACCGAAGGCTGTGAACTGAGCGGCGGCGTCGCCAGATCGCGGAGCGCCTCTCTCGGCCAGGATCTCGGCGAATTGGCCGGGATTGGCCGGCTCGGCCTCACGGCTGGGGAAGACGTGCGCCAAGTGGGCCGGCCGATCGTGATCGGCACCACCGGACTGACCGGTGAACAGGAAAAGGCGATCCACGGCGCCGCCGAGCGCATACCGGTGGTGTGGGCCGCCAATACCAGCCTCGGCATCAACCTGCTGTTCGGTCTTGTCGAGCAGGTGGCGGCGCGGCTGGGGCCGGAATGGGATATCGAAATCATGGAAATGCATCACCGCGGCAAGGTCGACGCGCCCTCCGGGACGGCGCTCGCCCTCGGCCGAACGGCTGCTGCAGCGCGCGGCGACGCATTCGAGGAGGTGGCGCAGCGCGGCCGGGACGGCATCACCGGGCCGCGCAAGTCCGGGGCGATCGGCTTCGCCGCGTTGCGCGGCGGCGACAATATCGGCGAGCATCATGTGATGTTCGCCGGAGTCGGTGAACGGCTGGAGTTGGTGCACCGTGCCACCAATCGCGCGATCTATGCCAAGGGTGCCGTGCGCGCGGCGCGCTGGCTGATCGGCCGGCCGCCCGGGCTCTACGGCATGAAGGAAGTGCTGGGGCTCTAAATGGCCTCACCGGTCCGGCTCAACGCCTTCGCGGCCGTTTTCACGGTCGCCGATGTTGCTGCGAGCCTCGGCTTTTATCTCGGCCGGCTCGGGTTTCGCGAGCATTTCCGGCTCGGCGACCCGCCGAGCTATGCGATTGTCGAGCGCGACGCCGTCTCACTTCACCTGATGCCGGCGAGCGAGGCGCCTGAAAGCCGCGGCCGATCGAGCATCTATGTGTTCGTCGCCGATGTCGATCGGCTGCATTGCGAATTGCAGGCTCTCGGCTGCCCGATCGAGGTGCCACCCACCGATTTCTTCTACGGAATGCGAGAGATGTCGGTGCGCGACCCCGACGGCAACCGCATCACCTTCGGCCAGGAAGCGAGCAGCTGAGAAATTATTTTGCGGTGTTCGCCGG
>VAZR01000170.1 GCA_005888515.1 Alphaproteobacteria bacterium
TTCCCAATCCGGCACCAAAGGGCGCGGCTCCGGGCCGAGATAGGCCCAAAGGAGCCCGCCCAATTCTTCGACCGGATAGGCCTTGATGCGGATCTGGTCCTTCAGCCGCGCTTCGGGATGCGCGGTGTCCTCGTAAGGCTGCGCCAGACAGCTTCCGTCGGCGTCGTACAGCCAGCCGTGATAGTTGCAGCGCAACCCGCATTCCTCGACAAAGCCGTAGCTGAGATCGGCGCGGCGATGCCGGCAATGCCGGTCGAGAAGACCGTAGCGGCCGCCGAGATCCTTGTAGAGGACGAGGTCCTCGCCCATCAGCCGCACCGGCTTGGTGCCCGGCTCGGCAAGCTCGCTGGCGCCGGCGATCGGCCACCAATAGCGGCGCAATAGCTCGCCCATCGGCGTGCCGGCGCCGGTCTGGGTCAGTCCCTCCCAGCGGCTGCGCGGCTCGATTTCGCTGTCGTTCGCCATTCTTCGACTCATATCGTGTGCGAGCGCATCCGGTTGTCGTCCTCGGCTATAAAGCCAACTCGCGAGCAAATCCAGGGAGGCGTCGCGATGGACATCTGCAAGACTGGCGAGGACCATCTCCGCTCGCTGCGCGACGGGCGGGCCGTTTATATCGATGGCGAGCGCGTCGCCGACGTCACGACGCACCCCGCCTTCCGCAACGCGGTGCGGACCGCGGCCGCGCTGTACGATCTTCAGGCGCGACCGGAAAATCTGGAGCGCTTGACCTTCACGCCCGAGCGCACCGGCAGCGACGGTTACGCACGGGTCAACCGTTGCTGGCTGATGCCGCGCAATTATCAGGAGTTGGTCGAGCGGCGCCGAGCGATGAGCGAATGGGCCGAACTCAGCTGCGGATTTCTCGGCCGCGCGCCGGACCATGTCGCCTCCAGCCTCTTGGGCCAGATCATCGGTATCGAGGTATTCCGCCGGCACGGCGAGGCTCGCGCCAAGGCCTTGCTCGATTATTTCGGTTACGTGCGGCGGCACGACCTCTATTTGAGCTACGTGATCATCAACCCGCAGGCCGATCGCGGGAAGGCCTGGGGCGAGCAGCAGGAGGACCTCGTCGCCCGGGTCGTCGACGAGGACAGTGCGGGCATCACGGTGCGCGGCGCCAAGATGCTCGGCACCGCGACGATTATGTGCAACGAGCTGCTGGTCGCGAACCTGCAGCCGTTGCGGCCGGGCGAGGAAGACCTGGCGCTGTCCTTCGCGATTCCGGTGGCGACCCCTGGACTCAAGATCCTGTCGCGCAAATCCTATGAGGCGGCGGCGCCGTCGCAGGCCGACAACCCGCTCGCCTCGCGCTTTGACGAGAACGACGCCGTTGTCTGGCTCGAGGACGTCAAGGTGCCGTGGGAGCGCGTTTTCGTCTATCGCGACACGGACATGTGCCGCGCCCAGTTTCACGACACGCTCGGCCATACCTTCCAGAACTATCAGGCGCAGATCCGTCTCACCGTTAAGGTCCGCTTTCTGGTCGGGGTCGCGCATCGTCTCGCGGAGACAATTGGCACCGTATCGATGCCACCGGTGCGTGAGGTGCTGGGCCGCCTGGCGGCGCAGGCGGCGATGGTCGAGGGCATGGTGGCCGGCATGGAAGCCGCGGGGCACATGCAGGACGGCTATTACGTCCCGGACAAACATATGATGTACGCCGCCCAGGTGCTGACGCAGGAGCTCTATCCGCGCCTCGTCGAGACGATCCGCGGCCTCGCCGGTGGCGCGTTGATCATGCTGCCGTCATCGGAGCGCGACTGGGCCAATCCCGAGCTCGCCGCGATCATCGAGAAGACACAGCGCTCGCCGATCTCATCCTCCGAGGAGCGGGTGCATTTCCTGAAACTGGCCTGGGATGCGCTAGGCTCGGAATTCGGCTCGCGCCACACGCAATACGAGATGTTCTATGCCGGCGCGCCGTTCGTGACTTGCGCCCACTCCTACCGCACCTATGATTGGGCCGCCGCCGACGCGCTGGTGCAGAAGATGCTGGACTGAGGGCGCGGAGAGGCCATCAGCGGCGGCGGCGGCGTTCCGGCTGTCCGCCGTTGAAGCGGTCGAGCAGGCGCGCGGTCACCCGCGGGCTGACGAAATGCGAGACGTCGCCGCCGAGCGCACCGATCTCCTTCACGAAACGCGAGGAGATGAACTGGAAGCGGTCGGAGGCCATCAGAAACACGGTCTCGATCCGGGGGTTGAGCCGGGCGTTCATGCCAGCCATCTGGAATTCGTATTCGAAATCCGACACCGCCCTCAGCCCGCGCACGATGACGCTGGCGCCGGACTCCTCGGCAAAGCTCATCAGCAGGCTCGAAAACGGCCGCACCTCGACCCGTTCGACGGCATTCGGCTCCCCGAGATGCGCGATCTCGTCGCGGACGATGTCGACCCGCTCGTCGGTCGAGAACAGCGGGCCCTTACCGTCATTGCGGGCAACCCCGATGACCAGGCGATCGACGACATGCAGGGCACGGCGGATGATGTCGGTATGGCCATTGGTGATCGGATCGAAGGTGCCGGGATAGATCCCGATGCGGCGGCTCATCTTGTCTCCCCTTCCCCACTTCCGTCCGGCGCCGCCGCGCCGGGCGGCGTGCCCGGCTCCCCAAGGCTATCTGGACCAAGGCTATCGGGACCATGGCCATCAGGCCCGTGGCCATTGGAACAATCGCCATTAGACCCGTCGCCATTCTCCTCTGCAACCTCCGGCAGCCTGGCCACCGAAACCACCCGCTCATCCTCGTCAACCCGGAAGACCACGACGCCCGCGCTGCCGCGCCGCGCGATGCGGATGTCGTTGACCGGGATGCGGATCACCATGCCGGCATCCGTTACGAGCATGATCTGGTCGTTGTGCCCGACCGGGAAGACCGCGACGATCGCGTCCTGCCGCCGGCTCAGCTCCATGTTGTTGACACCCTGCCCGCCGCGCCCGGTGATGCGGTAATCATAGGCCGAGCAGCGCACGCCGAAGCCCTTCTCGGTGACGACCTGTACGAACTCCTCGCGCGCCGCCAGATCGAGGAACTGCTCTTCCGACAGCGCCGCCTCGCCGGCCCCGTTGCCGTTCTCGCTCTCCTCCGGTTCGGTGGGCTGCTCGGGGGTTTGCGCCTCGGCCGCCTCGCTCTCTTCGCCCATCTGGCGGCGGCGGTCGCGCGCCATGCATGCCGCGCACCCCGACCGAGCTGCGCCCGGCAAACACCCGCACATCATCGACCGGAAAGCGGATCGCCTTGCCGTTGCGGGTGGCGAGCAGCACGTCATCCGCATCGCTGCAGGTCGCGACCGCGATCAGCCGGTCATCGGCGTCCTCGCCCTCGAATTTCATCGCGATCTTGCCGTTGGCGCGGACATCGCCGAAATCGCTGAGCGCGTTGCGCCGGACATAGCCGTTGGCGGTGGCGAACATGACCGTCAGCGCGCTCCAGCTCTCCTCATCTTCCGGCAAGGGCATCACGGTCGAGATCGTCTCGCCCTCGGTCAGGTTCGGCAGCAGATTAACCATCGGCCGGCCGCGCGCCTGCGGCGTGCCGAGCGGCAGCCGGTACACTTTGAGCTTGTAGGCCCGCCCCGAGGAGGTGAAGAACAACACCGGGTCGAGGGTCGAGGCGACAAAGACCTGGCTGAGGAAATCTTCTTCGCGGATCGCCATGCCGGCGCGCCCGCGCCCGCCGCGGCGTTGGGCGCGGTAGGTCGACAGAGGCACCCGCTTGATGTAGCCGACGTGGCTCACCGTGACGACCATGTCCTCGCGCTGGATCAAGGCCTCGATATCGGCCTCGAATTCGACATCCTCGATCGCCGTACGGCGCGGGTTGGCGAATTGCTCCTTGATCGCCAGCAGCTCGCCGCGCAGCACCTCGATCAATCGGGCGCGCGACCGCAGGATCTCCAGATGGCTGCCGATCTCGGCGACCAGCTCCTTCAGCTCGTCCGAGATCTTGTCGCGCTCGAGCCCGGTCAGGCGCTGCAGGCGCAGATCGAGGATGGCGCGCGCCTGCTCGTCCGATAGCTGGTAAGTGCGGTCATCGGCGAGACCGCGGCCATCCGCCTCGACCAGCGCCACCAAGGGCGCGATATCGCCGGCCGGCCAGCGCCGCCCGATCAGGCCGGCGCGGGCCGCCGCCGGATCGGGCGCGGCGCGGATCAACGCGATGATCTCGTCGATGCTGGCGACCGCGACCAAGAGGCCCACCAGCGTATGCGCGCGCTCGCGCGCCTTGTTGAGCAGATAGGTCGTGCGCCGGGTGATGACTTCTTCGCGGAAGGTGATGAAGGCGGCGATGATGTCGCGCAAGGTCAGCTGTTCGGGGCGCCCGCCATTGATCGCCAGCATGTTGACGCCGAAGCTGGTCTGCAGCGCGGTGTAGCGGAACAGCTGATTGAGGACGATGTCGGGGTCGGCGTCGCGCTTCAGTTCGACGACGAGGCGCACCCCATCGCGGTCGCTCTCGTCACGCAGTTCGGCGATGCCTTCGACCAGCTTGTCGCGGACGCATTCGGCGATGCGCTCCTGCAATTTGGCCTTGTTGACCTGATAAGGCATCTCAGTAAAGACCAGCGCCTCGCGGCCGCTGCGGACTTCCTCGACATGCGATTTGGCGCGCAATACGACCGCGCCGCGGCCGGTCCTGTAGGCGGCATGCGTGCCGGACCGGCCGATGATGATGCCGCCGGTCGGAAAATCCGGCGCCGGCACGAACTCCATCAGCTCTTCAATGGTGATCGCGCCATTGTCGAGATAGGCGCAGCAGGCGTCGATGACCTCGCCGAGATTGTGCGGCGGGATGTTGGTCGCCATGCCGACGGCGATGCCTTGGGCGCCGTTGACCAGGAGGTTCGGGAACCCGGCCGGCAGGACCTTGGGTTCGCGTTCGGTCTCGTCGTAATTGGGCTGGAAGTCGACGGTGTCCTTGTCGAGATCGTCGAGCAAGCCATCGGCGACGCGGGCGAGGCGCGCCTCGGTGTACCGGTAGGCGGCCGGCGCATCGCCGTCCATCGATCCAAAATTGCCCTGACCGTCGATCAGCGGCAGGCGCATCGCGAAATCCTGCGCCATCCGGACCATCGCGTCGTAGATCGCGAGCTCGCCATGCGGATGGTATTTGCCGATCACGTCGCCGACGATGCGGGCCGATTTGCGGTAGCCGCGGTTCCACAGATTGCCGTTGACCTGCATCGAATAGAGGATGCGGCGGTGCACCGGCTTCAGCCCGTCGCGGATATCGGGCAGCGCCCGCGCCACGATCACGCTCATCGCGTAATCGAGGTACGAGCGCTTCATCTCGTCTTCGATTGTGACGCTCGTGATATCGGGCGCGGAGGGCGGTGCTGCGGTAACGGCCACGGCGATCTATCTGCGTTGTTTTTCTACTAAAATCGCGGCCGAGCCGAGGTCCGGAAAACCAAGGCGTCGCCGCGGTTCACATATAGTTATTCCGGGCTGAAATTACGCCATCTCGCAGCTGCGAGACAACGCCGCGCCGGGAAGCCCTGCCCTGCGCCGAGGAGGCGGCGATCGTGCCAGAAATGCTGCCCTCCGGGGCCGAATCGCTGCGGGTTCCGAGCAATGGAATTAGCCTCCACGCGGTCGCCGCCGGGCCGGCCAACGGCCCGCTGGTCGTACTGCTGCACGGCTTCCCCGAATTCTGGTACGGCTGGCGGCAGCAGATCGCGCCGCTCGCCGCATCCGGGCTATGGATAATCGCGCCCGACCAGCGCGGCTACAACCTCTCGGACAAGCCCGCCGGCATTCCCGCCTACCGGCTCGACACACTCGCGGATGACATGCTCGGCCTCGCCGACGCGCTCGGCCATCGGCGCTTCGCGGTGATCGGGCATGATTGGGGCGGCGTGGTCGCCTGGCACCTCGCGAGCCGCAACCCCGAGCGGGTCACGCGGGCCGCGATCCTGAACGCGCCGCATCCCGGAACCCTGAGGCGATATGCGCGGGCCCATCCGCGGCAGGCGCTGAAGAGCTGGTATGTTGCCTATTTCCAGCTGCCGTACCTGCCCGAGCTGGGCCTGCGCGCCGGCGGCTTTTGGGGCCTGCGCCGCGCCCTTCGCCGCACCTCGCGGCCCGGCACCTTCACCACCGAGGATCTCCGCCATTACCGCGAGGCCTGGGCCCAGCCCGGCGCGCTGACCGCAATGCTGAACTGGTACCCGCGCCGTGCGCCTCTCGACCGGATCGGGGTCGGCGCGGGTCAGGGTGCCGGTGCGGGTGATCTGGGGCGACCGCGACGCCTTTCTCGAAACCGGCCTCGCCGAAGCCAGCGCCGCGCTGTGCGACCAGGCCGAGGTGTTCCACCTCCCCCACGCCACCCATTGGGTGCAGCACGAGGAACCCGACGCGGTGAACCGGCTGCTGACAGAGTTTCTCGTCTGATCCACGATGGAGCGCGTCAAATTCATCGCCGGTCGGAGAGGGAACGGTCGAATGGCCAGAAAGCTGATTTTCCTGACGTGCCTGCTGTCGCTGCCCGCCGGGTCTTTCGCGCAGTCGCTTCAGGAGCTCGACCAACGCGAAGCGGCATTGATGGAGACTTGGGAAAAGATGCCGCTGTCGGTGCGGCGGGCCGTGTTTGAGAAACAACGGGCGGAAGGCTTCGGGATGTATCAGGAGCGGCCCTCGAATGTGTTCAAGCCGGGCGAAAAGCTGATCGCCTATGTCGAGCCGGTCGGCTATGGCTGGAAAGAGGCCGGCCCCGGCTCGTTCGAGTTCGGCTTCAATGTCGATTTTCTGATCAAGTCGCCCGACGGCAAGGTGCTGACGGGACAGGAAAATTTTGCGAATTTGGCGCTCAAGAGCCGGGCGCGAGCCCGCGAATTCATGCTGAACCTGACGATGAACGTCAGCGGCGCGCCACCGGGCGATTACGTCCTCGAATACAAACTGCGCGACATTACCGGCGACAAATCAGCCGTGGTCGATCTGCCGTTCAAGATCGCGAAGTAGCGGCACCCATCCCAGCTATTCGCCCCATACTTCGCGGGCCACCTCGACGACGAGGCGGAGCTTGGCCTTTTCCTCCTCGATGGTCAGCGCATTGCCCTCGACGGTCGAGGAGAAGCCGCATTGCGGCGACAGGCACAGCTGCTCGAGCGGGACGTATTTGGCGGCCTCGTCGATGCGGCGCTTCAGCTCGTCCTTATCCTCGAGCGCCGCCCGCTTGGTCGTGATGAGGCCGAGCACGATTTTCTTTGGTCCGCGCGGCACAAAGCGCAATGGCGCGAAGCCGCCCGAACGCGCGTCGTCGTATTCGAGGAAGAAGCCGTCGACCTTGAGCTCGCCGAACAAGGCCTCAGCGACATGGTCGTAGCCGCCCTCGGCCATCCAGGACGAGCGGAAATTGCCGCGGCACATATGGGTGCAGACAGTCATTCCGGACGGCTTGTCGGCGAGTGCCTGGTTGATCAGGCGGATGTTGGTCAGGTGCTGCGTTGAGCCGTCGCCGCCGATCGAGTCGACATAGGCGCGCTGCGCCGGGTCGTTGAGGTAGGCGAGGCTGGTGTCGTCGAGCTGCAAATAGGTGCAGCCCAATGCAGCAAGGCCGGCGATCTCCTTGGCGTAGACCTCGGCGAGATCGTGCCAGAACGCCTCCATCTCGGGATAGGCGACCGCGTCGATCGCGGCGCGGCCGCCGCGGTAATGCAGCATCGAGGGCGAGGGGATCGTCAGTTTCGGGGTCGTGCCCGCGGGCGCGACCGATTTGAGATAGGCGAAATCCTCGCCGAAGATCGTCTTGTCGAGGGTCAGCTTGCCGGCGACCCGGTGCGCCGCCGGGGAGAATTCCAGCGTGCCGGCCTCGTTCTTGAATTGTATGTTGAGAAGCCGGTCGGTCTTCGCGACGCCGCCGATCTGGTAGAGGAAATCCATATGCCACGAGCCGCGGCGAAACTCGCCGTCGGTAAGGCCTTTGAGGCCGAGCTCGGCCTGCATGTCGGCGGCGCGGCGGATGCAATCATCCTCGACATCGCGCAGCGTCGCGGCGGTGATCCAGCCCTTCTCATATTCGGCGCGCGCCGCCAACAACGGCTCCGGACGCAACAGGCTGCCGACATGATCGGCGCGAAACGGCGGTCCCGACATCGCTGTACCTCCAAACCACGTCATTGCGAGCGGAGCGAAGCAATCTCCTGCCGGGTTGGCTAATCCGATGGGGATTGCTTCGTCGCTGTGCTCCTCGCAATGACATCCTATTTGAGACCGTAGGGCGGATAAGCGAAGCGTAATCCACCATCAAGAAAGATTCACCACAGAGACAGTGAGGCAGTGAGGTGCCGTGCCGCTGAATCTCATTGCTCACT
>VAZR01000171.1 GCA_005888515.1 Alphaproteobacteria bacterium
CGAGACGCCCGTCGAAAGCGGCGCGCTCGCTGACGATGCGGATTTCAACGGGCTGATCGACCGAGTCTTCGATCGTGAACTGCAGTGTTGACTCGATGACCTGCTCGCCCGTGGGCTGCACCCGGGCGGTCGCGAGCTGAGCACCGGCGTAGACCTCGACAACGAAGCCAACACCGGCCGTCTCGGCCGAGAAGCCGATGACAACCGTCGCCGACCACGGGCCGGGGGTCAGGTTGATGTAGGGGCCGAAGACCAGGATCCGACCAAGCCCGGTAATGTCGATCGGGCCAATCGCCGGAAAATGCTCATCATTGGCGAAGAACAGGTCGGGCTCCCACACGATCGGCTCCAACTCACCGCCGGCGAAATAGGACACGTATGGCTGCAGCGCGCCATCGATGATCGCCTGCTCATGGTCGGACAGGCGATCGATCCATGCGGTTTCCTGCTCCACCCCGGCGGCCAGATCACCCACCGAGGCGGCAATCGCGGCGAGGTCGCCGGCGGCCACGGCGAAGCCGAAATGATCCGCGATCGCGGCCGCCAGCTGGGCGGGTTCCTTGCCGTGGATTCCAGGCAGCACCAGCGCACCGGGCGCCTTCGTCAAGGTCAGCATCGCCGCGCAGCTGCTGGCGATTTCGCGAGTCGCGGCCGGAATGTCGTAATTCGGGCGCTGCAACAGGTCGGAGAGCGCCGATCGCACATCGCCGAGCGCCACCAGAAACGGCCGGCCGGCGCCGACGATCTCGCTCTGGAGCCGCACGACCGGCTGGCGCGAGGCGGCGACGAGATGCGCCGCGTCGCTGCGGATCGCCGCCGTCGCAACGTCCTCGAAGCTGTTGAAGGCGCCCAGCGCCACCGAGCCGAGGCAATGCTCGGCAAGACGCAGCGTCAACGCGTCACACAACTCGGCGAAACAGCTCGGCAGCCCGATCGAAAAAAAAATCATAAATCCTCGGTTGGCCGACGCGGTCCGGCAAGCTTGTAACGAGACGCGCTTGCCGCTGTCGAGCGGCTTGCGGCCGATTGCGCCGAGGGCGCTGACACCGAGCTGTTAACACCTGCCCGTTAACACCTAGCCGCTAACAGCAGATTTACCTTCGGGGCATAAAGGCCGCACCGCATAGAGGGCACCGAGGCATCGGGCTGAACATTAGGCTGAATTTTGCGGCGGGGTTTGGGAGTTCGGATGAAAGTACTGGTGACCGGCGGCGCCGGATTTATCGGGTCGGCGGTGTGCCGGCTGCTGGCCGGCGAACTCGGCGCCGACGTGCTCAACCTCGACAAATTGACCTATGCGGCGAATTTGGCCTCGTTGCGGCCGGTCGAGAACAACCCGCGCTACCGTTTTCAGCAGGGCGATATCGGCGACCGCGCATTGGTGGGCGAATTGTTGCGCTCGTTCGAGCCCGACGCGGTGCTGCATCTGGCGGCGGAATCGCATGTCGACCGCTCGATTGATGGACCCGGCGCGTTCATCAAGACCAATATCGAAGGCACCTATGCGCTGCTCGAAGCGGCACGCGATTACTGGCAGCAGCTGCCGCCGGCGCGGGGGCGCGATTTCCGCTTCCACCACGTCTCGACCGACGAGGTGTTCGGCTCGCTCGGACCCCAGGGCAAATTCACCGAAGAGAGCCGGTATCAGCCAAATTCGCCCTATTCCGCCTCGAAGGCTGCGTCGGACCATCTGGTGCGCGCCTGGCACGAGACCTTTGGGTTGCCGGTTGTCATGAGCAACTGCTCGAACAATTACGGGCCCTACCATTTCCCGGAAAAGCTGATCCCGCTGGCGATCCTGAAGGCGCTGCACGGCGAGCCAATCCCGGTCTACGGCAAGGGCGACAATGTGCGCGACTGGCTCTATGTCGACGATCACGCGCGGGCACTGTACGCGATCCTGAGCCGCGGCAAGCCCAGCGAAAGCTACAATGTCGGCGGCGACGGCGAGCGCACCAATCTCGAGGTGGTGCGCGCGATCTGCGCGCTACTTGACGAGCTGGCGCCCAAATCGCCGCATCGGCCGCATGCCGAGCTGATCACCTTTGTCACCGACCGCCCCGGCCACGATCGGCGCTACGCGATGGACGCGACGAAAATCCGCAGAGAGCTCGGCTGGCAGGCGCAAGAGAGCTTCGATAGCGGGTTGCGCAAGACCGTCGCCTGGTATCTCGACAACCGCTGGTGGTGGGAGCCGATCTGGTCGAAGACCTATCGCGGCGCGCGCCTCGGCACTGCAGTGCGGGCTGACGCCCCCGCCCCGGCCGGCGCGTGAGCCGGGCCACGCGATGAAGGGGATTATCCTCGCCGGCGGCGCCGGCACGCGCCTCCATCCGGTGACCCTTGTGGTCAGCAAGCAATTGCTGCCGGTCTACGACAAGCCGATGATCTATTACCCGCTGACGACGCTGATGCTGGCCGGCATCCGTGACATCCTCATCATTGCCACGCCGAGCGAGCGCCAGCGTTTCGAGACCTTGATCGGCGACGGCAGCCGGTGGGGCATCGCGATCTCCTATGCCGAGCAGCCCGATCCCGGCGGGCTGGCGCAAGCCTTTATCGTCGGCCGCGAATTCGTCGGCGATGGGCCGGTGGCGCTGGTCCTCGGCGACAATATCTTTTATGGCGGCGGTCTGTCGGGTCTGCTGCAGCAAGCTGCCCGGCCGCGAACCGGCGCCACCGTCTTTGCCTATCAGGTGCGCGACCCGCAGGCCTATGGCGTCGTCGAGTTCGACGCCGGCGGCAAGGCGGTCTCGATCGAAGAAAAACCGAGCCGTCCGCGCTCGCATTGGGCGGTGACCGGGCTCTATTTCTATGACAATTCGGTCGTCGACATCGCCGGCCAGCTAAAGCCTTCGGCTCGCGGCGAGCTCGAAATCACCGATCTCAACAACGTCTATCTGCAGCGCGGCACGTTGCAGGTCGAGAAGCTGAATCGCGGCTACGCCTGGTTCGACACCGGCACGCATGAAGATCTGCTCGGTGCGGCCGAATATGTCCGCACGATCGAGATGCGCCAGGGGCTCAAGATCGCCTGCGTCGAAGAGGTCGCCTACAATATGGGCTATATCGACCACGATCAGCTGCTCGCCGAGGCGCGCCGTTTCGGCAAGAATGATTACGGGCGCTATCTGGCCAATCTGCTGGAATAGGCGCGGCGCTATCGAATTGGCGCAGCGCAGAAATGGAAAAGGAATCAGGGGATAAGCGGTTTTGCCTATCCGAATCTATTCGGCAAGAAAGTGCCGGCGCCGGCGCCGCGCTGGGGCGGCAACGCCAAGTTCAACTTTATCGGCGGCCATAACGACCGCACGCTGATCCCGATCGAGGAGCTGATCGAGGCGACCGCTTCGGTGCTGCGCCGCGAGGGCGCCGATCTGGCGCTGTACGGGCTGGGGCTCGGACCGCAGGGCTATCCCGGTTTGCGTCGCTTTGTCGCCGACAAGGTCAAGCGCTGGCGCGGCATCGATGCGGGGCCCGACGACGTGCTGATCACCCAGGGCTCGGGCCAGGCGATTGATCTCGTCAACGCGGTGCTGCTCGAGCCGGGCGATACGGTGATCCTCGAAGAGTTCACCTATCAGGGATACCTGAACAATCTGCGCCGGCTCGGCGTCAAAATGGTCGCGGCGCCGCTCGACGAGGACGGGATCCGGATCGACGCGCTCGCCGGCGTGCTCGATGGGCTGAAGCGGCAGGGCACGATTCCGAAATACATCTGCACGACGGCGACGATCCAGAACCCGACCGGCAGCATCATGCCGCTCGACCGGCGGCATCAATTGCTGGCGCTGGCGCGTGACTACGGCGTGCCGATCTTCGAGGACGAGTGCTATTCCGACCTCACCTGGGGCGGCATGCAGGCGGCTACGTCGTCTGCGACTGGGATTTCATGAGCCGCATGATCGCGATCAAGACCGAGCGCTTCAGCCACACCGGCGCTCTGGAACAGATGGTCGTCGCCGAGTACCTGTCGCAGCACTTCCAGGAGCATGTCGAGGAACTGAGCGGGGTATTGAAGGAGAAGCTCGACACGATGGTCGAGGCGGTCGAGCGCGAATTCGGCACCGCGGTCGAGCCATGGCTGCCGAAAGGCGGCATCTATCTGTGGATGAAATTGCCCGACCAGGTCGATGTGCGAAAGCTCGTGCAGCCCGCGCTAAAGGCCGGCATCGCCTTCAACCCGGGCCCGGAATGGGCGGTCGACGGCGACAGCGCCAAATCGCGGCTGCGGCTCTGCTTCGCGCTGACGACGACGGAGGAGATCCGCGACGGCGTCGCGGCTTTCGCGAAGGTCTGCTACGAGGAGTTCGGTATCCCCGAGCAGAGCGGCAACATCCGCCACGCCGCCTCCCGCTCGACCTCTTAGGTCTTTCCTCTCATGGCCCCCACACCCGGCGTCCCGGCGAAAGCCGGGACCCACTTATCAGCGCCCGAGAAGCGGATGGGTGGGTCCCGGCTTTCGCCGGGACGCCCGGTTGGGTGAAAGCGGTAGGGCGTAGATGACCAGCGGAGGGAAGACGGAGATCGACCGGGTGTTGCGCGGCGCTGTCGAGGCGCGCGAGGTGCCGGGGGTGGTCGCGCTGGCGGCGAGCGATCGAGGCATGATCTTCGAGGGCGCGTTCGGTGTGCGGGACCTCGATGCCGGCGGTGCGATGGGCCTCGACACCGTGTTCCGCATCGCTTCGATGACCAAGGCGATCACCTCGGTCGCGGCGATGCAGCTGGTCGAGCAGGGCAGGCTCGGCCTCAACGATCCGGTGCCGACGATCGATCCGGCGCTGAATGCGCCGCTGGTGCTCGACGGCTTTGACGCCGCCGGCCAGCCGCGCCTGCGGCCGGCCAAACGGCCGATCACATTGCGGCATCTGCTGACCCACACCGCCGGCTTCACCTATGATTGGTCAAACCCGAACACGCTGCGCTATGCCGAAGCGACCGGGATGCCGCCGATGCCGAGCGGCAAGCGCGCGGCGCTGTGCCAGCCGCTCGCCTTCGATCCGGGCGAGACATGGGAGTACGGCATCAATATCGACTGGGTCGGCCGCATTATCGAGACGGTCAGCGGTCAGCCGCTGGATGCCTATCTGCGCGAGCATGTTTGCGGCCCGCTGGGCATGCGCGACACCGGTTTCGTCCCGGCAGCGGAGCAGCACACCCGGCTGGCAACTGTGCATCAGCGCCAGGCCGACGGTGCGCTCGTGCCGACGAGTTTCGAATTCCCGGTTGATCCCGAATTTTACGGCGGCGGCGGTGCGCTCTATTCGACCGGGCGCGACTACCTGACCTTTCTGCGGATGCTCTTGCATGACGGCGAGTTGAACGGCGTCCGCATCCTGCGGCCGGAAACCGTCGCGCTGATCAATCAGAACCACATCGGCGATCTGCAGGCCGGGCGGCTGCCGAGCCAGGTGCCGGAGCGGGCCCATGATTTCGAACTGTTTCCCGGCATGCCGGTGCGCTGGGGGCTCGCCTACATGCTGAATGTGCAGCCGGGACCGAATGGCCGCAGCGCCGGTAGCGGCAGCTGGGCCGGCATTTTCAACAGCTATTTCTGGCTCGACCCGGCGCGCCGCGTCGCCGGGGTGATCCTGGCGCAATTCCTGCCGTTCGCCGACCCCGCGATGCTGCGGCTCTATGGCCAATTCGAGCGCGGCGTCTACGCGCTCCTCGAAGCGCGCTGAGGCGGCATATGGGGGTGTTTCACGTATTGCGGCATGGCGAGCACGGGCTGCTCGGCCGGGTGCTCGCCGGGCGCATGCCCGGGGTCGGCATGACCGACCGCGGCCGCGCCGAGATCGCCTCGCAAGCCGAGCGGCTCGCCGGCGACAAGATCGCCGCGATCTATGCCAGCCCGTTGCAGCGCACCCGCGAGAGCGCGGAGATTGTTTCCGCCCGGCTCGGCTTGCCGATCGAGTTCCGCGACGACCTTCTCGAACTCGATTTCGGCGAATGGACCGGCGCGACCTTCGACTCGATCCGCGCCGACCCGCGCTGGCAGGCCTGGAGCACGCAGCGCAGCCTGGCGGTGATCCCGGGCGGCGAGAGCATGCGGGCGGTGCAGCAGCGGGTCGTCGCGGCATTGCTCGAACTCAACGAGCGCCATCTGCATGAGAGCGTCGTGCTGGTCACCCATGGCGACGTGATCCGCGCCGCGCTGCTCTACGCGCTCGGCATGCCGCTCGATTTCTACAACCGCATCGAGATCGGCCAGGGCTCGATCAGCACGATCAGCCTCGGCGCCGGCGGCATCCGCGTCCTGACCCTCAGCGATCGCCCGCGCCTGCCTTCCCCGCAGAGCTGAGCCCCGCGATAGCCACAACTCCGCGCCGGCTGCATTTGCAGCGAATTTGCAGCCGTGGCTGCTCGTTCTCCGTACTCATGGACCGATAGTATCGTTCTGCCCGATGGAATTCGAATGGGACGAGGCGAAAAACCAGGCAAATCGCCGGAAGCACGGCTTCGATTTCGCTTATGCGATACGCATGTTCGATGGACCGGTGCGCCGCCTTGCTTCGCGCCGCACGGGCGAAGAACGGCGCATGGTAGCAACGGGCCAGGTCGAAGGCCGCGTCGTCAGCATCGTTTACACTCGTCGCAACGGGCGGTATCGGATCATTTCGGCTCGGCCGGCGCGGCGAAATGAGAGGTTCTGATGATCGTTCGGAAAACCTTGGAGCAGGTGAAGGCCGAAGGCGGCGGCTACATCGACCGCGAAAAATTCGACAGCTTCACCGACGCCGATATCGAGCGGATGATCGACGAGGACCCGGACCTCGCGCCCCGGAACGAGGAGCTGGTGCCGCTGCTGGAGGTGCGCGACGTGAGGCGCAAGCTCGGCCTGACGCCGGCGCGATTCGCGAAAAAGCTCGGCGTTCCGGTGGAGACGATCCGCGCCTGGGAGAGCAAATTCACGCCCGCCGACCCGGTGCTTCAGGCCCTGCTGCGCATTCTCGACCGCATGCCCAAATCGGCGCTCCGCGCGTTGGATCACCGAGGACGAAAAGTGGGGTGAGAGGAACGTGCCGAGCCCAACTTACGAGTTGTTCCGTCAAGCGATGGCCGAGCGAAAGCAGATCGTCTGCGTGTACGGCGGTTACCGCCGCGAGCTCTGCCCAATAATCCTTGGACATTCAAAGGGCCAGGAGAAAGCACTTACCTATCAGTTTGGCGGTCAGAGCGAGTCAGGCTTGCCGCCCAGAGGCAATTGGCGCTGCTTATGGCTGGCGCAGGTGAGCAACGTTCAACTCCGTGATGGGCCCTGGCATTCCGGCTCCACTCACAAACAGCCACAAGGCTGCGTCGAGGCCGTCGATTTCGACGTGAACTTGCGTAGTCCTTACAATCCGATTCATCGGCTTTAACCATTCCTCAGTGGCGGCGGAATGCGCTGCGCTTTTCCGCCCTATGGCTCTTGATCGCTTGAAGGGGGATGGCGCACCCGGCAGGATGCGTCGGGGATCGGTGTCGGCGAGCGGAGAAATTAGGATGAACGGCGCGGAAAGCCTGGTGCGGACCTTGGTCGGCGGCGGCGTCAATGTGTGTTTCGCGAACCCCGGCACTTCGGAGATGCATTTTGTCGCGGCGCTCGACCGGGTGGACGGCATGCGCTGCGTCTTAGGGCTGTTCGAGGGGGTCGTGACCGGCGCCGCCGACGGCTATTACCGGATGAGCGACAACCCGGCCGCGACCTTGCTGCATCTCGGCCCCGGCCTCGCCAACGGGCTCGCCAATATCCACAACGCCAACAAGGCGGCCTCGGGCATGGTCAACATCATCGGCGACCACGCGACCTATCACCGGCAATACGACGCGCCGCTGACCTCCGACATCGAGGGGCTGGCGCGGCCCTCCTCGCACTGGGTCAAGACCTCGCCCGACGCGATGGGGATCGCGGCCGACGGCGCCGCCGCGATCGCCGCGGCGCGGACGCCGCCGGGCCAGATCGCCAGCCTGATCCTGCCGGCCGACACGGCGTGGAACGACGGCTCGGGGCCGGCCGCGGTGCCGCCGGCCGAAAAACCCGCCGCGCCGTCGCGCGAGGCGGTTGCCGAGGCGGCAAAAGCGCTGCGCTCCGGCGAACCTTGCCTGATTCTCGTGACCGGCCGGGCGGTGCGGGCCGACGGGCTCGAACTCGCCGGCAAGATCGCCCAGAAATGCGGCGCGCGGATCATGGCGCAGGGCTCGAATGCGCGCACCCAGCGCGGCCGCGGCCGGGTGTCGGTCGAGCGCATCCCCTATGTCGTGGACCAGGCGCTGAAGGTGCTCGACGGGCTGAAACACGTGGTGCTGGTCGGCGCCAAGATGCCGGTCGCGTTCTTCGCTTATCCGAACAAGCCGAGCCGGCTGACCCCGGAGGGCTGCGAGGGCCATGTGCTGGCGCGGCCGGAAGAGGATCAGATCCAGGCGCTCGAATGGCTGTGCGACGAGGTCGGGGCGCGGGCGACGCCGGCGCCGGTCGTCAACGATGCGAAGCCGGCACCGGCCACCGGCGCGATCACCTCGGAGGCGCTCGGCGCCTCGATCGGCGCGCTGTTGCCAGACAACGCCATCGTCGCCGACGAGGCGGTGACGACCGGACGCGGCTTTTTCGCGCCGACCAAATCGGCGGCACCGCATGACTGGATGTCGAATATGGGCGGCTCGATCGGGCTCGGCATGCCCTTGGCGACCGGTGCGGCGGTGGCGTGCCCCGACCGGCGCGTCGTCTCGCTGCAGGCCGACGGCAGCGCGATGTACACCGTGCAGGCCTTGTGGACGCAGGCGCGCGAGGGGCTCGACATCACGACCGTGCTGTTCTCGAACCGCACCTATCAGATCCTGAAGGGCGAGCTGGCCAATGTCGGGGCCGGCAACCCCGGGCGGAAGGCGCTCGACATGCTCGATCTCGGGCGGCCGGACATCGACTGGGTCGGGGTCGCGCGCGGCCTCGGCGTGCCGGGGGCGCGGGTCACCACGATGGAGGAATTCAACCGGCGCTTCGCCGACGCGGTCGCCTCGCCCGGCCCGTTCCTCGTCGAGGTGGTGCTGTAAAAAAGAACGCTTTACCGCGGAGGGCGCAGAGGATGCGCAGAGGACGCGGCGTTTATCCCCTCTCCCGCCCAGGGAACTCCGTGGGGGGAGAGGGTGCCGAACGCAGCGAGGCGGGTGAGGGCGCGTGCCGAGCGAAGCACCCTCACCCGGCCGCGGGCTGTCGCCCGCGTCCACCCTCTCCCGCAGTGCGGGAGAGGGGCTTTGTTCACCGCGTTCTCCGCGCGACCACCGCGTCCTCTGCGGTAAAGTGTTTTGTTGCGCTCGCACTGCTCGCGCTGGCGTTCTCCATGCCGGCAGGGGCGGCGTGCACCGGGCCGGTGGCGGATCGCGGCGCGCGGCTGCGGCTTGCGGCGGCCGGATCCGAAGGTGTCGGGCTGACCTTTCTCGGCCATGCTAGCTTTCTGATCGAGAGCCCGCAAGGGGTGAAGATCGTCACCGATTACAACGATATGATCCGGGCGCCGATGCCCCCAGACATCGTGACGATGAACAATGC
>VAZR01000244.1 GCA_005888515.1 Alphaproteobacteria bacterium
GGGAGTTCAGCTTCGGCCGCGATATCGGCGAGCGACAGTCGCCGCCAGCCCTGGCGGGCGATGCAGGCGAGGATCGCCTCGATGATCTTGTCGCTGTCGCTGGGCAACGGCAGCCGGCGCGCCGCACCGCCGCCAATGACCCGCCGCGGTTGACCCTTCGCCATCGTCGTCCGGCTCAGCTCGCCAATTCGCGCGAGCGCTTGGTGGCGGCGGTGACCGCGCGATCGAGGAGGCGCGCCAAGCCGTCCTTCGCCATCAACACATCGAGCGCGGCGCGGGTGGTGCCGCCGGGGCTCGTCACGGCCTCGCGCAATCGCGCCGGGCTGCCGGGCGACAGGCGCGCCAACTCGCCGGCGCCGGCGACCGTCTCGCGCGCCAGGCGCAAGGCCAGATCTGCCGGCAGACCGGCGCGCTCCCCGGCTTGCGCCAAGACCTCGATCAGCAGAAACACATAGGCCGGGCCGCTGCCCGACACCGCGGTCACCGGATCGAGCAGCGCCTCATTCTCGACCCAGGCGCTTTCGCCGATCGCGGCCAACAGCGCTTCGCAGAGCCGGCGCTGATCAGGCTTCACCTGAGGATTGGCGCAGGCCACTGTGATGCCGCGCCCGATCGCGGCCGGGGTGTTGGGCATCGTGCGGATGATCGCGGCCTCGCCAAGATGCCGCGCGATGCCGGCGATCGTGATCCCGGCGGCGATGGACAAAAACAATGTCTGGGGCCGCGCCCAGCGGCGATAGGCCGGCAGCACCGAATCGATAATCTGCGGCTTAACCGCGAACACGACGGCGTCCGGGACCAGCTCGCCGGACAATACCTCGGCCGCACTGTGCCAGGCGATGCCCTTCGAGCCGGCGAACGCCTCCGGCAGGCCGGCCGGTTCGATGACGATGAAGGTTGAAGCTACCCCGCGCGCCAGCCAGCCGCGCAGCATCGCCGAACCGATTTGGCCGCAGCCGACGAGGACGAGCGTTTCCGCTTTGACCGCAGGCGAGGCGGCGCGCCCGCTCATGGCATCCCTCGGGCCGGGTCAGGCCTCGCCGATCGGCTCGATCATCGCGGTCGCCATCGCCTCTTCGGGTGGCTTGCCGCCCCAGATCACCAGCTGGAAAGCCGGGTAGAAGCGCTCGCATTCGGAGAGCGCGATATCGACCAGATCCTCGACCTGCTCGGCGCTCGCCATGCCGATGCCGCGCAATAGCACGGCATAGCGGAAGGAGGGTGACGCCTCGCCGGCCGCGAGATCGAAATGCCCGAGCCACAGCCGCTCATTCGCCAAGGCCAGGAGCTCGTAGAGAGGGCCGCGCCGCCGCTTTGGCACCTTCATGTCGAAACCGCAGGAAAAATGCAGCGCGCTGAGCTCCTCCTGCCACAGGAAGTACATCCGGTAATCGCACCAGCGGCCAGAGATCTCGACGACCATCTCCTCCTCGCTGGCGCGGTCGTGCGACCAATCATTGGCGAGGACGATTTCTTCAACCAGATCGATCGGATTGCCGACCGGGGAATGAATTTCGACCGTTGAAACAGAGGTCATCGCGCGCTCCTGGAGGCGACTCGGCAATATGGTATCAAGACCCGGATTGGCGAAATTCCCAGTGGCTGTACTCCTCTTCAGGGCTGAACGGCCCATCCCTCGAATATTCGACAAAAACTACGCTGCCAAAGCGCGGCGGCGGTGGCAAGACTAGATTTAGCGGTCTTGCCCGCACCCACCTCAGGAACTAGAGGTACCGCCGTTTTTAAGCATAAATTCCAAATCCCGGCCGCCTTGCGCGAGGCGCCCTTCCAGCTCGGCGATTCGCCGTAGCAGGATCTCCTGCTCCTCGCGCGCCTTGGCCGCCATCGCCTTGACCGCCTCGAACTCCTCGCGGCTGACCAGATCCATGCCGGCCAGGATCCGCTCGAGCTGATCGCGGAACCGCGCCTCGATCTCGCCGCGGACCCCGGACAAGGCACCCATCGCGCCGCCCGCGACGCGGGCCATGTCGTCGAAAAACCGGTTCTGGCTCTGCATCGGGTTTTGCCTACTCTGCGGCTTCCTTGTTGCCCTGGCGGGCAGCGTGCTGGTCGATCGCCTTTTGGATGGCCTCGCTGGCTCGTCCGACGAAATCGGCGCGATGGCCGACGGCATAATCGTAGCTGCCACGCAGCAGGTCGCGGCTCTGCTGGAAGTGCGGGTGGACGAACCGGGCCATCAATTCGTAGTGCCGTTTTGTCTGCTCCCAATCCGCCCAGTTCTGCGCGAGCTCGCACAACACGCCGAACCCGCCTGAGCCCTTCATCAGCCGCTCGACATAGGCGACCGCATCGTCCGGCGTGCCGATGCAGGCCGTGCCGGTCTCGATCAGCCATTCGATCGGATCGGTGACGTCGGGCGGAATGATCGGAAACGTCGCCACGTCGCGGAAATAATTGGCGAAAGCCTGGACTCCGAAGCGCATATTCTGGCGGGCCTGTTCGCGCGTCTCGGCGATGTGGAAAAAGCCGACGACGCGCCAATCCTTGCGGTTCGGGGTGTAGCCGTTGGCCCGCGCGGTCTCTTCGTAGAGTCCCCAATTGGCCGTGTGGCGCTCCATCTGCGCCGGCGCGGTGCCGCCGATCGACAGCATGCCGACTCCGTATTTGCCGGCCAGCACCGACCCCGAGGGCGAGCGTGCTGCGGCGACCGCCAATTCCATCGTCGGCCGCGTATAGGGGCGCAGCTGCAGCTGGGCGTCGGTGATGTTGAACCAGTCGGTCTTTTTGCTGACCGTCTCGCCGCGCATCAGCCGCACGACGACGTCGAACGATTCCTCCATCATCCGGTGCTGGTCGCTCGGATCGATGCCGATCTTCAGCGCGTCATGGACCAATGCCCCGGGGCCGACGCCGAACATCGCCCTGCCGCGCGTCATATGGTCGAGCTGCACCATGCGGTCGGCCAGCATGAACGGGTTGTGATAGGGCAATGACACGACGCCGGTGCCGAGGCGGATGTGGCGGGTGCGCTGCGCCGCCGCGGCGATGAACATCTCCGGGCAGGCGATCAGCTCGAAACCGCCCGAATGATGCTCGCCAATCCACGCCTCATGGTAATTGAGCCGGTCGAGGTGCTCCAAGAGCTCGAGATCCCGCTCCATCGACAGGGTCGGGTTCTCGTCATGGTTGTGGAAGGGCGCCAGGAAGATGCCGCTCCGCAGGTAAAGATCGTTCATGCCGGTGCCTCCGGGGGGCTGGCGCCACGTGCCGTGCCCCTCATTCCGTGATCGTCGGCCATCGCGGCGGGTTCCGGCAAGCGGTTTTCCCGCCGCAGCCCCATGCGCCGGTCAGCCGGCTGCGGCGGCCTTCGAGAGGCTCGCCGTGATCGCGGGCGGCTGGCGCAGGGTCTGCAACACGACGCAGTACCGCTCGGTCAGTTTCAAGAGGCTGTCGATGCGGTCCTGCGGCTCATCCGTGTCGAGGGTGAAGGCGAGGCGGATGGCGCGAAACCCGACCGGCGTGGCGCGATCGACCCCCAGCGTGCCGCGAAAATCGAGCTCGCCTTCGGCCTTTACGCTGCCGCGTTTCAGGCGGAATTCGAGGGCGGTCGCAACCGCCCGCAGCGTGACCCCGGCGCAGGCGACCAAAGCTTCCAGCAGCATGTCGCCCGAGCAGGCCTGCAGGCCATTGCCGCCGGTCGCCGGATGCAGCCCGGCCTCGACCAGGGCCCGGCCGGTCTCGACCCGGCAGGCGATCCCGTCGGCGTCGAGGCTACCCTCGGCCCGCAACGTCACGAGCGCAGCATCCGCATCCTCGCGGTACTTGGCCTTTAGCGGCGCTTGCAGCTCGCGCAGTGTTGCGCTGTCCATCAGATGATCTCCTTCAAGCGTTGCAGGCAAGCGGCGCGGTCGGCGGCGAAATCGCCGTCTTGCCACCATTGGCGCACCGCCGCGAGCAGTTCGCCGACGCGCTTGCCCGGGGGAACGCCGAGGTTCGTCACATCGCGGCCCTTGAGCGGGAAGCGGGGCGGTTTCCACGACGCAGCGAGGGCGAGCAACTCAGCGCGGCGGGGTTGGTCGAGCGCGCCGTCCGCGGCGAGGAGCAGCGCCAGGTCACGATAACGCTCCGCGCCGAGCTGGTAGAGCACTAGGCGCTGGGCGCGCGCATCGCCGGCCGGGTCGAGCGGCCAGGGCGGCGCGAGCCCGGCAAGCCGGTCGCGCTGTTCGTTCGAGAGCCGCAGGCGCTCGGCCAGCGCGGCGGCGCCCGCGGCGTCTACCTCGATCAGCGCGGCAAGCCGGCGCAGCGCGTCGGGCTTCGGCTCCATGCCGACCAACTGCTGCAAGCGATCGAACCGGCTGGCTTCTGGCACGATCGCGGCAAGCACGCCGTCCTCTTCCATCATGCGCAACGCGGGAAGGGGATCGGGCACCGCCATCAGGCGGAGCAATTCCTGCGACACTCGCTCGGCCGAGAGCTTTGGCAGCAGCGGCACCGCGGCCCGGCAGGCGGCGCGCGCCTCGGAATCCCCGGTACCGGCGCCAAATCGCGCCTCGAATCGGTAATAGCGCAACACCCGCAACACGTCCTCGGCGATGCGCTGCGCCGGCTCGCCGACAAACCGCACGCGGTGCGCGTCAAGATCGGCCAGACCGCCGACCGGGTCATGCAATGTCCCGTCGGGGTCGATGTAGATCGCGTTGATCGTGAAGTCGCGGCGCGCCGCGTCTTCGGCCCAATCGGCGTCGAAGGCGACCCGGGCACGTCTTCCATAGGTCTCGACATCGCGGCGCAGGGTTGTGATCTCGAAATGCCGCGATGGCCCAGGGTCGCTGACGACGGCGGTGACCGTGCCGTGCTCGATCCCGGTCGGGACTACCTTGATGCGTGCTTTTTCGAGCGCCGCGATGACCGCATCGGGCCGCGCCGGGGTGGCGAGATCGATATCGGCGATGGGCCGTCCCAACAGCGCGTCGCGCACACAGCCGCCGACAAATCGCGCCTCGATGCCGGCCTTTCCCAGCGCCTCGATGATGGCGCGGGTTTGCGGCGCCGTCATCCAGGGTTGCGGCGCGATCTTATGGATTTCGTCCGTCACCTTTGCGGCTCGACATGGCCCGGCACGATATGCCCGTTCTCCCAGCGCGGCGGCACATAGAGGCCGGTCTCCGGGCTGCCGAAATGCACGTTCACGACGAACAGCACCAAAACCAGCAGCACCGTCCCGGCCCCGGCAAGCCAAATCCACGGCAAGGCCCGCCAGCGCACCGGGCCGCTATCTCCTGCCGGTTGCGTCGTGCGGACCCACGCCAGATAAATTGCCGTCGGCAGGACCAGCGGCAGCACGATCGTCAGCAGGACCCGCAGCATGGCCCGATCAATCCGTCAGCACCTCGGCCAGATTGATCAGGATTCCGGCCGTCGCGCCCCAGATGTTGCGCCCCTCGAAGGGGAGCACGAAGTAGCTGCGGTTGTGGGCGCCGACATCGCGCTCGATCCGCTGATGGTTGCGCCGGTCGAGAATAAAGGCCAGCGGCACCTCGAAAGCCTCGGCGACCTCGAATGGATCGATCGCGATCGGCACCGGCGGATCGACGATGCCGACGATCGGCGCGATCTCAAAACCGGTGCCGGTCACATACGTGTCGAGCCGGCCGATCACGCTGACCCGGTCGCGCGGCAGCCCGACTTCCTCCTCGGTTTCGCGCAAGGCAGCCGCGATGGGGTCGGCATCGACCTCCTCGATGCGTCCGCCGGGAAACGAGATCTGTCCGGCATGCGCGGTCAGATGCGCTGTGCGCTGGGTCAGGAGGACCGACATGCCGCCGTGATGATCGATCAATGGCACCAGCACCGCCGCCGCCCTCAGCGCGGTGCTCGGCGGCGTCACTCCCGGGTTGAGGTCATAGTCGCCGCGGATCGCGTGGCGGAACGCCGCCGCCTCGGCTGGATCGGCGCTGCCGCCAAAGCCGCGCCGGCCCGGCTGGCACAGCGCCAGTCGCTCGATCGCGCGCTCCCGCGTCACCGCCATGGCTGCCCGGCGCTCCTGTCGAATACGGTGCTTGCGACGGTCGGCTCGCTTCGGCGTTGAGTCAATCGGCCTCGATTTCGCCAAGCCGGAAAAACATGCCGCTGCTCCATACGCCGAACTGCTCCTCGTCTCCGACCCGCTCCTCGTGACCGAGCTCGGCCAGCTCATAGAAGACCGGCCGCGCGAGACGGGCTTCGAGGCCCGGGCGCACCAGGATATAGGGCGCCGGCGTCCCGTCCGCAGCGGTTTCGACGCGCAGCGGGTGATCCGGTCCCGCCGTCACAATCTCGTCGAGATTGGTCCGGAAGATCAGCCGCTGCTCGCGGCCCGTGCCTTGCATCTCGACCTCGACCGCGATGAACGGTGCGTCCTCGACCATGACGCGGCCGCGTTCGGCCGGGGTCACCAGCCAATAGCTGCCGTCGGTTTCGCGGCGCAGCACGGAGGCGAACAATTTGACCAAGCGGATGCGATTGATCGGGGAGCCCCGATAATGCCATGTGCCGTCGCGGGCGATCCGCATGTCCAGGTCGCCGAGCTCGGCCGGCCGGCGGGCGCCGCGCGGAGCGGCAGCAGAGGAATTGCCCGGGGCTGGGTTTTCCATCAGTCTCAACGATGCAGTCGCTCGTAAATAAGGATTAACGGCTTGGTATCCACCACACCCTTCAACGCCGCTCAGGGCAGCGCCAGTCCAGCGGATCTCGTGAGAGAAGTCGAAATTCTGGGCGAGAGGCTGAGCCTTGTCCGCGACCGGATCGGCGAGGTCATTTTCGGCCAGCGCGAGGTCGTCGAGCAAGCCTTGATCACGCTGCTGTCGGGCGGGCACGCGCTGCTGATCGGCGTTCCGGGTCTCGCCAAGACGCGGCTGGTCGAGACGCTCGGCACGATCCTCGGCCTCGACGACAAGCGCATCCAGTGCACACCCGATCTGATGCCGGCCGACATTCTCGGCTCTGAGGTGCTGGAGGAGAGCGAGACCGGCAGGCGCTCGTTCCGCTTCCTTCCCGGTCCGGTGTTCTGCCAATTGCTGATGGCCGACGAGATCAACCGCGCCAGCCCGCGCACCCAATCGGCGTTGCTGCAGGCGATGCAGGAGGGGCGGGTCTCGATCGCCGGCCAGTACCACCCGCTGCCGCAGCCCTTTCATGTGCTGGCGACCCAGAACCCGCTCGAGCAGGAAGGCACCTACCCATTGCCCGAAGCTCAGCTCGACCGCTTTCTGCTGCAGATCGATGTCGATTACCCCGATCGCGATGCCGAGCGGCTGATGCTGATCGCCACCACCGGGCTCGGCGAGCAGCCGCCGCGCCCCGCCATGACGGCCTCCGAGCTGCAGGCAGCGCAGCGGCTGGTGCGGCAGATCCCGGTCGGCGACAGCGTCGTCGACGCGATCCTTTCGCTGGTACGCTCGGGCCGTCCGGAAGAGGCCGCCGAAGGGCCGCGCCGCTTTGTGGCGTGGGGACCGGGACCGCGCGCCAGCCAGGCCTTGATGCTGGCATGCCGGGCGCGCGCCCTGCTCGACGGGCGCTACGCGCCGTCGATCGATGACGTACTGGCCTTGGCACCGCCGGTGCTGCGCCATCGCATGGCGGTCAGCTTTGCCGGCCGTGCCGAGGGGGTCACCGTCACGCAGGTGATCGAACAGATGACGATGCCGCTGCGGTGATCTCCGGACAAAACCTCGGTCAGCAAGCCATCAACCGGTTGTCTGGGCGGCCGGCCGCGCCGGCATCGTTGCGGGCCAGTTTGCGAGACCGCGCCGAGCAGGAAGCTGCGATGCTGCCGCCGCTGCTGGTCGCGGCCGAGCGGGTCGCGACTACTGTCGCACAGGGCGTCCACGGTCGTCGGCGGGTTGGCCAGGGCGAGACCTTCTGGCAGTTTCGCCAGTACGAGCCGGGTGATGCGGCGACCCGGATCGATTGGCGGGAAAGCGCTAAATCGCAGCGCCTCTATGTGCGCGAGACCGAGTGGGAGGCGGCACAGAGCGTCTGGCTGTGGCGCGACGCTTCGTCCTCGATGGATTACACCTCGGCCGGCTATATCACGGGCGCCGCCTGGCCGAAGAAGCGCGAGCGCGCCGAGCTGATCCTGGTTGCGCTGGCGAGCCTCCTGGTCCGCGGCGGCGAACGGCTAACCCTGCTCGGCAGCGGAGTCGCGCCGATGAGCGGGCGGGTCGCGCTGAACCGGCTGGCACAGCTGGTCGAGCATCCCGATCGCCGCGCAGCAGCCGCCAGCCTGCCGGTTTTCGAGCCGCTGCCGCGCGCCGGCCAATTGGTGCTGATCGGCGATTTCCTGGCGCCGCTCGAAGCCGTCAATGCGATGGTCGCGCAATTCGCCGGCGCCGGGCTCAAGGGCCACCTGCTGCAGATTGTCGATCCGGCCGAGGAGGAGCTGCCGTTTGCCGGGCGCGTCCGGTTCGAAGGGGTCGAAGAACGCGACGAGCTCGTGATCAGCCGGGTCGAAACCGTGCGCGAGGATTACCGGTTGCGGTTTCAGCGTCATCGCGACGGGCTCGCAGCGATCGCGCGGGCGGTCGGCTGGACGATGGGATTTCACCGCACCGACCGGCCGCCGCATCTGGCGCTGCTGGCATTGCATGCCGCGCTGACTGCGGACCGGCGGCGGTAGGGTCGCCATGTTCCCCAGGTCAGCCCCCACCCTCCCGCAGCTGACGCTGCGGGCCCCTCCCTCCCCCGCAAGCGGGGGAGGGTTGGGGTGGGGGCCTGCTCGCCGTGGAGCGAGGTTGTAATGCTCGCGCTCGGCTCGCTCGCCTTTGCCTCGCCGTGGCTGCTGGCCGCGCTTGCGGCGTTGCCGGTGATCTGGTGGCTGTTGCGGGTAACGCCGCCGGCGCCGCGCCGCATCGCCTTTCCGGCCATCCGGCTATTGCTCGGCCTGACCCCGCGCGAAGAGACGCCGGCCCGCACCCCGTGGTGGCTGATCCTGCTGCGCACCGTGCTCGCCGCGCTGGTGATCCTCGCATTGGCCCATCCGGTGCTGAACCCGCAGAACCGGCTCGCCGGCACCGGGCCGGTGGCGCTGATCGTCGATGACGGTTGGGCCGCGGCGCGCGACTGGAGCCGCCGCCAGACGATGGCCGCCGATATCCTGGCCGAAGCCGAACGCGAGGACCGGCAAATCATACTGGTCACCACCGGGGCTCTGGCAACCGACGAGCCGGTCCCGGGATTGCAGCTGGTGCGCGCCGCCGATGCCCGCGCCGCGGTCCAGGCGTTGCAGCCGAAACCCTGGCCGGTCGACCGGGCCGGCGCGCTGAAGCGCCTCGAAGCGATGCCGCTGCCGAAAGGCGGCGCCGCGGTGTGGATCGGCGATGGCATCGAAGAGGGCGGCGCCGCGACGCTCGCCGCCTATCTCGCAAGACAGGGCGATCTGCGTTTCATTGCGGCGGCCGAGGCCGACATGCCGCGTCTGCTCGCTGGCGGTGCGGCGGCTGGCGAGATCGCGACAAGGGATGTGTCGGTCGTCGTGCGCTCGTTGCCGGCCTCGCTGCCGCGCCTGATGACAGTGCGGGCCAGCGGCGAGGATGGCGCTCTGCTCGCCCGTGAACCGGCGACGATCGCGCCTGACAATGCCAGCACAACGGTGCGCCTGCCATTGCCGACCGAGTTGCGCAACCGCGTCGCGCGCATCGAGATTGAAGGCGAAGACTCGGCCGGCGCGGTCTTGCTGGCCGATGAGCGCTGGCGACGCCGGCCGGTCGGCATCGCGGCCGCTCCGAACACCGCCGGGCAACCGCTGCTCAGCGAGAACTACTACCTCGAACGGGCGCTGGGGCCGTTTACCGAAGTGCGGCGGGGCCGCGCCACCGATCTCTTAAAGCGGGAAATCGCGGTGCTGGTCTACGCCGATGCCGGTCCGGACTCGCCAGCCGAAGAGGAAGGCATCAAGAAATGGGTCGAGGCCGGAGGCCTGTTGCTGCGCTTTGCCGGGCCGCGCCTTGCCGAGCAGGGCGATCATCTGCTGCCGGTACGGCTGCGCCGCGGCGGCCGTACGCTTGGGGGCGCGCTGTCCTGGGAAAAACCGGCGAGGCTCGCGCCGTTTGCCGCCGAGAGCCCGTTCGCCGGGCTCGCCATCCCACCCGACGTGACGGTGGCGCGCCAGGTTCTGGCCGAGCCCGATCTCGATCTGGCCAACAAGACCTGGGCCCGGCTGGCTGACGGGACGCCGCTCGTCACCGCCGAGAAACGCGGTGAGGGCTGGGTCGTGCTGGTGCACACGACCGCCAATGCCGAGTGGTCGAACCTGGCGCTGTCCGGCCTTTTCGTCGAGATGCTGCGGCGGACCGTGGCGATGAGCCAGGGTGTCACGGCGGCCGGGGAGGGTGCGCTGCCGCCGCTCGACAGCCTCGACGGGTTCGGCCGGCTGCAGCATGCGCCGCCGACGGCGCGGCCGATCGCGGCCAAGGAGATCGGCACGACCGCACCGTCGCCGCGCCATCCCCCCGGTTTTTACGGCACCGCCGATTCGAAGCGCGCGCTGAACCTGTCGGATGGCGTGACCGAGCTGAAGCCGATCGGCGAGCTGCCGGAGGGTGTCGCGCGCGAAACCTTCACGAAGAGCGTCGAAACCGATATCCGCCCGCCCTTGCTCGTCGCGGCCTTCATCCTGGCGCTGCTCGATCTGGTGATCGCCTATGCGCTGCGCGGCCTGCTGCGGCGCCGGCCGGTCGGGGTCGCGGCCGGATTGCTGCTCGGCCTGATAGCCGTTGCGCCGGCGGCGCGGTCCGATGACGCCTTCGTCATCAAAGCCACCTCGGAGCTGCGCCTCGCCTACATCCGGACCGGCAGCGAGGCGGTCGACGGGCAGAGCCGCGCCGGCCTGCTTGGGCTGACCGACACGCTGAATCGGCGCACCGCGGTCGAGACCGCCGAGCCGCTGGCGGTCGATCTCGAGCGCGACGATCTGATCTTTTTTCCGCTGCTCTATTGGCCGGTAACGGCGGAGCAGACGGTGCCGTCGCCGCGCGCCGCGGAGCGGATCAACCGCTACCTCGAAACCGGCGGGACGATCCTGTTCGACACGCGGGATGCCGGCGAGGAGACACCGGGCCCGTTCGGCAGCGCGGCCACATCGCAATCGCGGCTGCGCCGGCTCGCTGCGGGAATCAAGATCCCGCAGCTGGTGCCGGTCCCGCCCGACCATGTGCTGACCAAATCCTTTTATCTGCTGCACGAATTTCCCGGCCGGTGGAACACCGGGCAGGTCTGGGTCGAGCCGGTCGAGGACCGGGTCAATGACGGGGTCGCGAGCGTCATCGTCGGCAGCAATGATTGGGCCGGCGCCTGGGCTATCGACGCGCAGGGACGGCCGGCCTATCCGGTCGTGCCGGGCGGCGAGCCGCAGCGCGAGATGGCGATGCGCTTTGGGATAAACCTCGTCATGTACGTGCTGACCGGCAACTACAAGACCGACCAGGTGCATGTGCCGGCCATCCTGGAGCGCCTCGGGCAATGACCGCCTGGGGGATCGTCGATGTCGCCGGCTTATGGGCGCGGCCCGTCATTGCCGGCGCCGCAAAAATCCCCCTTGCCCGGGCTTGTCCCGGGCATCCACGTCTTCGATGGGCGGTACGAAGGCCAGACAAAGACGTGGGTGGCCGGGGCAAGCCCGGCCACGGGGCACCTGTGATTGCTTCTGAGACTAGTGGCGGCGTGTGGCTGCACGCTGGTGAGGGGCGGCGATGATCGCGACCTTCAGCGGCAACGCCTATACGCTGACGGCCGCGCCGCTCTTGTCGTGGTGGATCATCGCCGCGCTCGCCGGCGCGGCGGCATTGGTGCTGGCGCTCGGACTATGGCGGCGCGCCGGCGGCGTGTGGTGGCGCGGCGCGGCGGTGCTGATGTTCCTCGCGATCCTCGTCAACCCGTCCTTGGTCGAGGAGAAGCGTTCGCCGTTGCGCGACATCGCGGTCATCGTCGTCGACGAATCGCCAAGCCAGCAGATCGAGAACCGAGCCCAGATGACCGAGGCGGCGCTGACCGCGCTGATTGAACGGCTTCACCGCGAGCGCGATCTCGATGTGCGGGTGATCCGCGCCGGCAAGCCGCAGCGCGGCGCCGGCGATGACGGCACCCGCCTGTTCACGGCCCTCAATCGCAGCATGTCCGATATTCCGCGGCAGCGCCTCGCCGGGATCGTTATGCTGACCGATGGGCAGGTCCATGATGTGCCGGCTGGCGACGCGGCGGCCGCAGCGCACCAGCTCGGCGCGCCGGTGCACGCGCTGTTGTCCGGGCGGCCGGAGGAGGGCGATCGCCGGCTCGTCGTCGCGCAGGCGCCGAGCTTCGGCCTGGTAGGCAAGGAACTGCCGCTGAGCATCCGGGTCGAGGATCTGCCGCAACCGCCGAAGGACGCGAAGGCCAAGCCGGACGGGCAGGCGCGCGTTACCTGGCGCAAGGATGGCGGACCGCCGCAATCCGTGATGGTGACCGTCGGCCGGGACGTGCCGGTGTCGATTCCGATCGAGCATGGCGGGCCCAATGTTCTCGAACTCGAGGTCGAGCCAGGGCCGCAGGAGCTGACCCTCGCCAACAATCGCGCCGCGGTCGTCGTCAACGGCGTGCGCGACCGCCTGCGGGTGCTGCTCGTGTCGGGCGAGCCGCACGCCGGAGAGCGGGTGTGGCGCAATATTCTGAAATCCGATCCGTCGGTCGACCTCGTGCACTTCACGATCCTGCGGCCGCCCGAGAAGCAGGACGGCACGCCGATCCGCGAATTGTCGCTGATCGCCTTCCCGATCCGCGAATTGTTCGACGTCAAGCTCGACGATTTCGACCTGATCATCTTCGACCGCTACAGCCGCCGCGGCATCATCCCGCAGGCCTATGTCGAGAATGTCGTGCGCTATGTGCGCAAGGGCGGCGCCTTCCTCGAAGCGGCGGGGCCGAGCTTCGGCACGCCGATGAGCCTGTTCCGCACGCCGCTCGGCGAGATCCTGCCGACCGAGCCGACCGGCAATGTCTATGAGGAGGGCTTCAAGCCGCAGCTGACCGACGCCGGCCGCCGCCATCCCGTGACCGAGGATCTGCCGGGCGCCGGCAAGCCCGGTGACGCGCCCGGCTGGGGCCGCTGGTTCCGCCAGGTCGAAGCGCGGGTCCACAACGGCATCGCGGTGATGCGCGGCGAGCGCGGCGACCCGCTCTTGGTGCTTGACCGGGTCGGCAAGGGCAGGGTGGCGCAGTTGTTGTCGGACCAGATGTGGCTGTGGGCGCGCGGCTTCGAAGGCGGCGGGCCGCAGGGCGAGTTGCTGCGCCGGCTCGCCTATTGGCTGATGAAGGAGCCCGACCTCGAAGAGAACGATCTGCGCGCGACGGTCGAGGGCGATCGCCTCGTCGTCACGCGGCAATCGCTCGAGCCGGACGATCGCGCGATCACCGTGACCTTGCCGGACGGGACGACGCAAAGCCTGACCCTGACGCCGGAGCATGGCGGGCGCAGCAGCGGCACCCTGCCGATTGCCCAGATGGGTCTCTATCGCGCGACCGATGGCACGCATACCGCCCTGGCCGCCGCCGGTCCGCTCAACCCGGTCGAATTCGCCGATGTCCGCGCCACCCCGGAAAAGCTCGCGCCCTTGGCGCAGGCGAGCGGCGGCGGTGTGTTTTGGATCGGCAATGGCACGATCCCGGAAATCCGCCGCGTCTCGGCCGGGCGCGCCGCCTCCGGGCATAATTGGCTGGGCTTGCGCCAGAACGGCGACTATGTCGTAACCGGGTTTGCCGAGCTGCCGCTATTGCCGGCCTTCGCGGCGCTGCTGCTGACGATCGGCCTGCTGATCGCGGCCTGGCGCCGCGAGGGACGGTGAGCGCCGACTTCGTCCGAGGAACTCACGCCTCAATGACAGTCATTCCGGGGCGCGGGCATCGCCCGCGAGCCCGGAATCCAGGAACACAGGCTTTTCAAAAAAGGGCACGGGCCCGTGTTCATGGATTCCGGGTCTGCCCCTCCGGGTCATCCCGGAATGACGCTTTTGGACGGCGTCTCGCGACGCTGTGTTCGCGGTAATGCTCCGGCAGGTCCTCGCGCCGATCCACCCCGACGGCTGGAAATTCATCGCCGTCGCCGTCGTCGTTACGCTGATCCTTTTCATCTTGTGGCCGCCCGCCGGCTGGGCCGCGCTGATCCTGATGCTATGGCTGGCCTATTTCTTTCGCGACCCTTGGCGCGTGACGCCGACTCGCCCGGGCATCATCGTCAGCCCGGCCGACGGCATCGTCGTATCGCTGGGCACCGCCGCGCCGCCGCCGGAACTCGAAATGGGCAGCGATCCGCTGCCGCGGATCGGCATCTTTCTCAATCTGTTCGATGTCCATGTCGCGCGCGCCCCGGTCGGCGGCAAGCTCATGGCGCGGCGCTACACGAAGGGCCGCTTCATCAACGCCAGCCTCGACAAGGCCAGCACCGACAACGAGCGGCTGGCCCTCCGCTTTGTGCCGGATGAGGGGCCGGCGGTCGCCTGCGTGCTGATCGCCGGGCTGGTGGCGCGCCGTATCGTCTGCAATCTCTACGAAGGCCAGACGCTCGCGGCCGGGGAGCGCATCGGCATCATCCGTTTCGGCTCGCGCGCTGATGTGTATTGCCCACCGCCCTACCTACCGCTGGTCTCGCTCGGCCAGCGGATGATCGCTGGCGAAACGGTTCTCGCCGACCGCAACGCGGCGGGGCCGATAGGTCAGGGATTTGCCCACTAACGGTCTTGCGCCGTTGAGAGCCCAGTATCGTGTATAATCCACTTCCGATGAAAGCTTTGGTGAGGCGAGGTTTTCGTGGCAATGCCACCGCCTAGAGCACGGGTACGGCGGCCGCGCATGCGGGTGCGGCGCCGGTTTTCCGAGTTCTCGGTCAACCGCATGGTGCCGAATGTACTGACCCTGCTGGCGCTGTGCGCCGGCATGACGGCGATTCGCTTTGCCATTGCCGGCGAATTCCACAACGCCTGCTACGCGATGATCGCCGCCGGGATCTTCGACGGACTCGACGGCCGCATGGCGCGGCTATTGAAGGTCACCTCGCGCTTCGGCGCCGAGCTCGACAGCCTGTCCGATTTCGTTAGCTTTGGGGTCGCGCCCGCCGCCGTCTTGTATTTGTGGACGATGTCGTCGCTGCACAGCATCGGTTGGGCCATCGTGCTGATCTTCGCGGTTTGCTGCGCGCTGCGGCTGGCCCGCTTCAACACGCAACTCGCCGCAGAGCCGCCTCCTTGGGCCGCCGGATTTTTCACCGGCGCGCCGGCGCCCGCGGGGGCCGGGCTTCTAATGCTGCCGATGTTCGTCAGCTTCGAGTGGGGCGATTGGATCGCCCGCTCGCCCTATGTGAACGCGGTGTGGATCAGCGGCATCGCGCTGTTGATGATCAGCCGCGTCCCAACCGTGTCATTGAAGCCAATTCGTATTCCGCACCATTGGGTGCTTCCGACATTGCTCGGCGTGGGCGTGATGGCCGGGTTGTTGACGACCGCCCCATGGCCGACCCTGACCTTTGTCGGGGCAGTGTATGTCGGGTCTATCCCCGTTACCGTGCGCGCGTATTACCGGCTGCGCCGTGCGGCCGAAATGCGCAAAGCCGAAGCCGCCGAGCCGGCGGCGATGGCCGCGGCGCCGCCACCTGTCATTCCGCTCGCCGGGCACGAACCGGCTAATGAATGGCGGCACTGAGGAGACGCGATGCACTGCTTCAATCTGAAGAGCGAAGCGAGGTTCGATCCGAAGAAGCATGTCGAGCGCGTGCTCGGTCGCGTTGCCGAGGGCGATGTGACGGTCGCTTGCTGGGAGCCGGGCCAGACGAGCCCGTATCACTGCCATCCGCACGCGACCGAGATCTATTTCTGCTTCGAGGGCGGCGGCACGATGCGCACGCCCGACGAGACCGTGACCGTGACGCCAGGCTGTTTTGTGGTTCATCCGCCGGACGAATTGCATGAATGGATCACCGGACCCGAGCGCACTTTGCTGTTCCGCGTGCGCTACGGAGGCGACATGAGCGGCCGCACGAAGGAATGGCCGAGCAACCCGGACTGGCGTCCGCGCCCGGAGGATGTCTCATATTTCTCTTCGCGGTAGAGGTGCACGATGAACGACCGGGAAGAGGGGTTCGGTTTCCATCATGCCGAGGTGCCGTTTGCGCCGTTGAAGAAGCCGCTCGGTGAATGCCGCATCGGCCTCGTCACGACAGCAGCGCCATATCAACCCGAAAAAGGAGCGCAGGGGCCGGGCGCGCCGTACAACGCCGCGACGAAATTCTTCACGGTGTACTCGGCCGACAGCGCGAAGAATCACGATCTGCGCATCGCGCACATTGCTTATGACCGCGACCATACGAGGGCCGAGGACAGCAACACCTGGTTTCCGCTGCCGCAGTTGCGTCGCATGGCGGCCGCCGGACGTATCGCCGAGGTGGCGGCGCGCTTTCACGGCATGCCAACCAACCGCAGCCATCGCGTGACGCTCGATCAGGATTGCCCAGAGCTTTTGAAGCGCGTCCGCGAGGACAAGGTCGATGCCGTCATCCTCGCCGCCGTCTGACCGGTGTGTCACCAGACCGTGAGTCTGGCCGCCCGTCACCTCGAAGCGAACGGCATCCCGACGGTCATCATGGGATGCGCCAAGGACATCGTCGAATACGTGGGCGTGTCGCGTTTTCTGTTCAGCGATTTCCCGCTCGGCAATCCGGCCGGCCGGCCAGGCGATCCGGAGTCGCAAGCCTTCACGCTCGAGCTCGCACTGCGCGTTCTCGAAACGGCGCCTGCGCCGCGCACGACCGTGCAATCGCCCCTGCGCTGGAGCGACAATCCGGACTGGAAGCTCGATTACTCGAACATCGCGCGGTTATCGCCTGAAGAGATCGCCCGCCGCCGCGCCGAGTTCGATCGCCAGAAAGAGATCGCTAGGACCGCTCGCGACAAGGCGCCGGCGTCCGAGTAGCCGTCGCTAAGCGCGCATCAGCCGCGCCGCGGCGGCTTCGACCGCGGCGCGGCGCTGCTCTGCCCCAGCGGCGTAGCGCCCACTCGCCCGGGCAAGAATCTCGGGCGGCGCGGTCTCCGGCGAGCCGGCGTTGAAGGGCGGCGCCGGCGCATATTCGATGCCGAGCTGGATCGCTTGCGCCGTCTCCTCGCCGGCAAGTTCGGCCACGACGCTCAGCGCGAAATCGATGCCGGCGGTGACGCCTCCGCCGGTGATGACATTACCATCGCGCACGACGCGGCCGGCATCGGGCGTCGCGCCGAACATCGACAGCAAATCGCGCCACGCCCAATGACAGGCGGCACGTTTGCCGCGCAGCAGCCCGGCCGCGCCGAGCACCAGCGAGCCAGTGCACACCGATGTGACATAACGTGCGCTGTCGGCTAAGCGCCGCACCTGCCGTAAAAATTCCTCGTCGGCGATCGCGTTGTCGGTGGTGCCGAACCCGCCCGGCACGCAAATGATGTCGCACTGGTCGAT
>VAZR01000404.1 GCA_005888515.1 Alphaproteobacteria bacterium
ACATACACTTACAAGAAGGACGATGCCTACCCGAACAAGGATTTCTATGCGGTCCAGGAAGGAAAGCTCGACACGCTGATCGTGCGGGCGCAGGTGCACAAGGCGCTCGATCAGTGTCCGTCCACGGCGATCGTCCAACACGCTGTCGCCTCGGCAGTGCCGGGAACCGATGTGGCGCGGGCCTCAGCGCAAATCGCCAATTCAGCGCGATATGCACCAGGATCGCGGCAGCGTAGCCGGCCGCCACCGCGGGGGTCCAGCGCAGATGCGCCATGAATGTGTAGGCGCCGCGTGCCTGCCCCATCAGCGCGACCCCAGCGGCTGAGCCGATCGACAACAGGCTGCCGCCGACCCCGGTCGTCAACGTGATCAACAGCCATTGCCCGAGCGGCATATCCGGCTGCATCGTCAGCACCGCATACATCAGCGGGATGTTGTCGAGCACCGCCGAGATGATGCCGATCAGCACATTGGCGGCGGTCGGGCCGAGACCGCCATACAGGAGATGCGAGGTCAGCGTCAGATAGCCGAGCAGGCCGAGCGCACCGACGCACATCATGACGCCGTAGAAGAACAACAGCGTGTCCCACTCCACCCCGGCGAGCCGCTGGAACACGTTGAAGGTGTAGTCGGGCTCGGCATGGCGCCGGCCGCGCAATTGCAGGAAATAGTCGAGCAATTGCAGATAGCCGAGCCCGGTCATCATGCCCAACACCGCCGGCAGGCGCAGAAACCCGTGCACCGCGATCGCGGTGGCGATCGTCGCCGCGAACAACAGGGCGATGCGGCGGGCGCCGATCTTCAGCCGCACGGTTTCCTGCTGCGGCGCCGGCCGGCCGCGCGGCACCGCGAAATGCATGACCAGCGCCGGCACGACAAAGTTGACGACCGACGGGACGAACAGGCGGAAAAAATCCGCGAACGCGACCATCCCTTTCTGCCACACCATCAGGGTCGTGATATCGCCGAACGGGCTGAACGCGCCGCCGGCATTGGCCGCGACGACGATGTTGATGCAGCTGAGCGCGACAAAACGCGGCGCTTCGCGGCCGAGCGCCAGCACGACGGCGCACATGACCAGCGCCGTCGTCAAATTGTCGGCAACGGGCGATATGACGAAAGCAAGACCGCCGGTCGCCCAGAACAGCGCGCGATAGGACAGCCCGGCACGCACCAGCCGGGCTCGCAACACATCAAAGACGCGCCGCTCCTCGAGCGCATTGACGTACGTCATCGCAACCAGGAGGAACAGGAGCAGCTCGGCGTATTCGAGAAACACATGGCGCAGCGCGGCTTCGAGCGCCTCGGACAGGCCGAGCCGGGTGTAGACCAGCGCGACCATCACCCACAGCAGCCCGGCGGCGACGACCACCGGCTTGGATTTGCGCAGCTGTGTCGCCTCCTCGGCGATGACCAGCGCGTAAGCCGCCGCGAAGATCGCGAGCGCGGCAATACCGGCCCAATGGCCGGTCAGGTCGGGCAGTTGCTGGGAAACAGGCACGGACTACAGGCTCGCCGAAACCCGCTCCGGTTCAACAGAAATCGAGAGTAGCCGGTTTTGCACAGCGGACCGGAGCGACGCGGCGGAGAACAACGAGATAAGCTGCATCGATACCCTGCGTCCTTCGAGACGCGCCCCGGCGCCGCTCCAGCGAATGGGTCGTTACAGCAGCCTTGTACCGAAGGAGGAGCAGCCTGCAGCTAGATCAAGCCGCGTATTCCTTCTGGACGGCTTCAGCGGTCGCCGACGACAGATCGAAATACCGGCGAGCCGCGGCGAGAAACGAGCCGAGATCGAAGCCGTTGGTGATCAATCGGGCGGTCCGGCTGTCGTAGATCGACCATTCGCCCGTCGACAGGCAAAACAGCAGGTGGCGATCGTCGTCCTCGCGCACCGCGGTGAATCCGAATGTATGGTCGACAATAGTAAATCCGGTTTCACGTGCGACAATGCGCATGGCGTCTATGAGCATCCCGGACCTGCCCCAAGAGCTGAACCGCTCCCCAACAACGCCACGGCGAAAA
>VAZR01000172.1 GCA_005888515.1 Alphaproteobacteria bacterium
CAGCGGGGTGTTCACGGCGGCCAGCTCCCGCTGCATGTCGAGGCCGCTGCGGCCCGGAAACCGGACATCGAGAACGATGCAGCCCGGCCGGTCCGGGCGGTTGCTCTGTAGAAATTCCTGCGGCGACTTGAACAGCTCGACATCCAGCCCCACCGAGCGCAACAGATTATCCAAGGCCTTGCGGACCGACGCATCATCGTCGATCACCACCACCGTCGGCGGTTCCTGGGTCATTGGCATCTCAGGCCGCGGCGCGGCCATAACGTGCGAAGACATCATTGAACTCACTCACTGCTGCCCGCGGACCGCGCGGGTATGACCAGATTGCGCCGATAACCGCAAGGAAATCCGCGCCGGCTTCGACCAGCGGACCGCAATTCTCCTGGGTAATGCCGCCGATCGCGACGCAGGGCACCACCGTCGTATCGGACCAGTCGCGGACCAGATCCGGTTGCGCCCGGTGCTTCGCCGCCTTGGTGCCGCTCGGGAAAAACGCCCCGAAAGCGATATAGTCGGCGCCGGCCTCGGCTGCAACCAGGGCGCGGTGACGGCTGTCGCCGCAGGTCACCCCGACGATGCGGTCGGGGCCCAATAGCCGGCGCGCCTCGGCGTACGGCATATCCTCCTCGCCGACATGCACGCCATCGCAATCAAGCTCGGCGGCAAGATCCGGCCGGTCGTTCATGATGAAGGCGACGCCATGCTGCTGCGCGATCGGCTGCAGGATGCGGGCGGTACGACGAATCGTCGCGTCTTCGACGTCTTTCAGACGCAGTTGCAGACACGCGACATCGCCGCCGGCGAGCGCCTCTTCGAGATCCTTGGCAAAGTGGTCCGGGTCGAGCGCGGGCGGCGTGATCAGATAGAGCCGGGTCGTCGCCCGCGTTTCGTCTTTGTTGCGAATGTTCAGTCTTTCCCTTGGTAGATCTTGATAATCCGGTTGAGCATGTCGAGAGCTTCCGACTTGGGCCGCATACCTTTCGTACGACAGACGGCAACCGATTATAAGAAATTATGCTCTCCGCAATTGCACGAGGATGATTGCAGCATCAACCGCAGGAGCACGGGGTTAGCATTGGTCAGGCCTTGACGGTGGAGGCGCGGTGGATCTCGTCGATCGATTGGGCAAGGGCCGCCTCGAATTCGGCGTCGCTCATCGAGACGCGAAGGTCCTGGACAAGCGCGCGCGAGAAGCTCGCGATCATGCCGTGATTGGCGGCGAGTCGCTGGCAGGCGTCGGCGCGGGTATAGCCGCCGGAGAGAGCGACGACCCGGGCGACACGCGGATGATTGACCAGCGGCCTGTAGAGGTCGGCAACGTCGGGCAGGGTCAGCTTGAACATTACCTGACGGCCGGCCGGCAGCGCATCGGTCCGCTTTTTTAACTCGTCGAACAAGATCGCCTCGGCGCCTTTCTTGTCCGGGCTTTTGATCGAGACCTCGGGCTCGAGGATCGGCATCAGCCCGTGTTGGGCGATGCGTTCGCCGACCTCGAACTGCTGCGCGGCGATCGCCGCGATCCCTTCTTTCGACGCGAGATTGATCACCGAGCGCATCTTGGTGCCATAGACGCCGAGCTTGGCCGCGCGCTCGCACAGCTGATCGAGCTGCGGCATCGGCCGCATCAGCTGGACACCGTCGTTTTCGGCTTCGAGCCCGCGGTCGACTTTGACAAACGGCACGACCTGCCGCTCTTCCCAGAGATAGGCCGCGGTCGGCTTGCCGCGCACCTCGCCATCCATCGTGCCTTCGAACAGGATCGTGCCGATGACCTTGTCGCCCTTAAACGCCGCGGCGGTCATGATGCGCACCCGCATCTGGTGGATCAGCCGGAACATCTCGTCTTCGCCGCTATAGGCGGTGTCCGGAATGCCGTAAAGGCGCAGCGCTCCCGGCGACGACCCGCCGCTCTGGTCGAGGGCCGCGATAAAGCCGCCCTTCTTGGACATTTGGGCCAGCATCTGGTCATTGGCCATCATCATCACTCCCGTGAGAGATCCGTGCGTTCGGCGGCATATTAGCGAAATGGCGGGCCGGGGGTGCCTGTCTTTTTAGCAAAACGCCGCGGTTGAGGCGAGGATCTCGGCACAGCGGCGGCGCAAGGTTTCATTATCGGCGAAGAATAGGGCGCCAAGGTCGAGCGCAGCGGCCGGGCGCTTGGTGATCAGGCTGGCGCCGCTCTGCGCCGCGATAGCGGAAAGCCGCGCCGCCACGTCGATGCGCCCGGTGAAGACGATCGCTTCGATCCCGGCGCGGATCGCCGCCATCGCCGCGCCCGCATCATCGCCGCAATCGAGGATCGAGCTGAACTTCGCTTCCGGAACCGCCTCGCGGGCGGCGCCGATCACGTCGCGGAACCAGCCGGGTCCGGTGTAAATCCCGGCCTCGGGCGGGCTGGCCAGGACAATTGGCCTTCCCGCCTCGGCCGCGGCGCTCAACGCCGCGACAGCGTGCGCTAGCGAATGGATGATGATGGCCAACAGATGATAACCGCCAAGTTAGAAGGGGCGAGGCTATCTAATCGAGCGGAACAACACCCCTAACCTGCGCATTGTACAAGGTTCCAGAGTGCAGCGGCCCTCGCACCGCGCTTTCGCTGGCGGCAATTTGTTGTGCCTCGGCCGCGCGCCCCCGGCCAGCTCTGTTTCAAGCTCGCGCATCCGGGCGGCAAACACGCCACGTTCCACGCTCAGCACGCCTTCAAGCTCCTGGACAATTACGAGGTCTTGGCTTAGTGCGCGACGCGTTTGGCCTCGAAGCGATTTCGAGATCATTTATCCGAGTACCGAAGGCGGCGCGCTCGGCACTCAGTATGTTTTCAAGCTCGTTGATTCGGGCGCCGAAGGCAGCGCGCTCGGCGCTCAATACGCTCTCAAGCTCGTCGATCCGAGCGCCGAAAGCAGTGCGCTCGGCGCTCAATACGTTCTCAAGCTCGTTGATCCGAGCGCCGAAAGCAGTGCGCTCGGTACCCAGCACGTCTTCCAGTTCGCCGATCCGGGTGGCGAAGACGGCGCGCTCGGCGCTCAGTACACTTTCAAGCTCGTTCATCCGAATGCCGAAGGCGGCGCGCTCAGCGATCAACACATTTTCAAGCTCGGTTATCCGGACGGCGTAGGCGGCGCGCTCGCCGTCCCGGCTCTCCTCCAGTTCCTGAATACGGCCGAGAAAAGCGCTTCGCTCGGCCGTCATAGCCTTCGTCAAATTCTGGACAAGACGCGCTTTGGCGACTCGCTCGCTGTCGATGACAGCCCGCAATTGCTCTAAGGGAGTCGTCGGCGTCGAGGAGATTGGTCTCCCCGCCGATGGGGCCAACTTTCTCTCCTCCGGCGTCAATTCCTTGCTAAGCGGATAGCCATACCTCTGTAAATCCAGATCATAATGCTGGGATAACAGTCGATTTCCAGCTTCCACCCGCTGTCTCAGATCGGCCAGCTCTTCAGATCCCAGTGAAACAATGGAGCGATCGCCTGTATCTAGAATTTCCGAAAGCTGCTTCGAACCAAGACGTTGTTGAAGAGTCGAATAGAAATTAGAAAATCGTTCATCCGGCATCAGCTCTGCTACTAGTGTTTCCAAAACTGACATCCCCACGTTTCTCGGCTGCATGTACCTTTCAATATCTTGTGGAGATAGCTCTATTCCCATGAACCTGCAAAGTGGTTCTAAGTATTGTTCCACACCGTCCATGGTTAGTTGTTCCAATGGCAGGACGAGGATGTTGGCACGTCCAAATAGTATCTCATAGACTTGTATTATTTCATAGTAGTTTAAATTTTGCAGGAAATTACAACGGTACTTCGATGACATCCCTTTATACCACTGCGCAAAAGGCGGCATAGGCATTCTTGCAAACAATGCGGAGTTGCGTTTGAGATTGGAATACATGGAAGCCACGTAATCTTTCTGGTTCCGAATCGTGAAGACAATGCGTGCAGGGCTAAAGATTCTAAATAATCTGGCTGCAATAATATCCCTGGGCACCATATATGGCGCGTAATAAAGTTGGGGTGAGTCGCACAGCATTTCATCTGAGATAATGATGGGTCTACCCTTGCTCTTTTGATAGATCTGAGAATCACATAAATTAATAATCGTCGGTTCATCGAACTTAAAATCCTCGGCGTGCCGTAGATGCGTAAATATGCCACCACGTTCGTTATAGGGGTAACCAACATAAAATATATCGTCTCGCCGTGAGAAAAAATTTTGCTGTAAGCTAGTAGTACCTGTGTTGCTAAAGCCGACGTGAATGATCGAACATGGCCTTTCACCCATTTCAGGATCCATCATCGAAAAGGCGGGATTTAGGTATCCCGAACCACTCGCACAGAAACTTTCCCGTTCCTTTGCAAGCCGAAGCGTTGCTCATTAGCTGGGATTAGTTCCAGAGTGCAGCGGCCCTCGCACTCGGCTTTGGCTGGCGGCAATTTGTTGTGCCTCGCCAGCACGCCCCCGGCCCAGCTCTGTTTCAAGCTCGCGCATCCGGGCGATGAAGGCGTCGCGCTCGGCGCTCAGCACATCTTCAAGCTCATGAATCCGCGCGATGAAGGCGGCGCGTTCGGCGCTCAGCACGCCTTCAAGCTCCTGGAGGCAGGCGGCGAACACGTCGCGCTCGGCGCTCAGGACGTCATCAAGCTCCTGGATCCGGGCGATGAAGACGTCGCGTTCACGCGCCATTATCCCGCGCAGCTCACCAAGCTGAGCGGCGTGGGCCGCCCGTTCAGCGTCGATAACGGCAAATAACGGTTTTAGCCGCGCATCCGATCGCTCGGACCCAGGCGCCTGCACCTTCGCCGCCGGTAGGGTTCGAACTATACCGTCAATGGATGAACATGGCGCGCTCGGCGCTCAGGACGTCATCAAGCTCCTGGATCCGGGCGATGAAGGCATCGCGTTCACGCGCCATTATCCCGCGCACTTCACCAAGCTGAGCGGCGTGGGTCGCCCGTTCAGCGTCGATAACGGCAAATAACGGTTTTAGCCGCGCATCCGATCGCTCGGACCCAGGCGCCTGCACCTTTGCCGCCGGCAGGGTTCGAACCACAGCGTCAATGGATATCGCCGATGATAGGCGGCCATTGTGGACGGCCGGTGCGTTTGCTGGATGCGCGGCGACGCCGCTGTTTGCGAGTGACGCTTTTTGCGAAAGCGCGGATTTCACCGCCTCTGGCAGCTCGTAGCCAAATCCGGCATAGCGCGCGATGGCATCTCTGCCGCCTTGGTGCCTCAGGTTTTCGACCAGGATGGACTTGAACGCATCTGGCCACATCGCGAAGACGTCAGAAACTGATCCCGGCCCAGTACTTTTTCTGTTTATCCGGCCTCGACCAAATGCATAATCGAGATATTGCTCGCTGCATTCGAGCGTCACCGAACCGGGATGGCCGGGCTGCCGCGGGTGAAACCTTATAGCGCGGCGGCAGCCGTCTGCCAGCGTCTCGAAACAATCGCGGAAATACGCCCGGTCAGCCACGATCCTTTCGTATTTGAATATGTGAGACGCTTCCATGTTAGCGTGAATAAACGCGTCTTCATTGACGACATTCTGGCACAATTCGTTGAATAGCCGAGCGTAATCATGCGATCGAGAGCGATTGTTGTCATCCGAATGGGTACCCGCTTCTTTATCGTACTTAAAAATATCTGAGGGTGTCGGCAGCGTTCCGCGGGAAACTTCGACCACCCGATGAAACAATGAATTCAGTCGCGTCACCGGGTGCCGGATCATTGCGGTGAGCGAGCCGTCGATCGCGATGATCTCAGGGGCGATCTCAGTAGCCGCGAAGCCATGGATGGCGCCGAAGACGATCTCGTTTTGCGCATTGTTGTGCAATTGACACAGCGTCCGGACGAAGTCTCGGGGCGAGCCTTCCGACGGGCCGGCAAACGGGTCGCTCGGGATCGACCTGAGACCGTGGAAGCAGACGATCTCGGGATGGCGGGAAAGCACCCGGGAAAGCCATACGCTTGCGGTGCTTCCACACGTAAGAATGTAAAACATTCGTCAGAAGACCTCGTCCAGCCCGCGCGATTTTATCAGCGCCGCCGCTTGCCCGAGCTTAGAAGAGTTCGAGATCACGAGCACGCGAGAAAATGTGCATCGGTCCGGCGACCAGCATGATTTTCCGACTATAATGACACCTCGTCAGCAGTTCCTATTGCATCGCGCCGAAATAGGCGGCGACCTCGACCATGCGGTTCGAGAAACCCCATTCGTTGTCGTACCAGGACAGGATGCGGACAAATGTCTTGTCGAGCACCTGCGTCTGCGTGACATCGAAGGTCGAGCTGTGCGAGTCATGGTTGAAGTCGACCGACACGGTCGGCGCCTTGTTGATCCCGAGGATGCCCTTCAGGCGGTTCGACTTGGCGGCGTCCTCCATCAGCGAATTGATCTCGCTGGGTGTCGTCTCCCGCGCCGCGTCGAAAGTCAAATCGATCAGCGACACGTTCGGGGTCGGCACCCGGATCGCGGTGCCGTCGAGCTTGCCCTTGAGCGCCGGCAGCACGAGGCCGACCGCGCGTGCCGCGCCGGTTGAGGTCGGGATCAGTGACAGCGCCGCCGCACGGGCCCGGCGCAGATCGCTGTGCAATGTGTCCTGCAGGCTCTGGTCGCCGGTATAGGAGTGGATCGTCGTCATATAGCCGCGCTCGATGCCGATCCCCTGGTGCAGCACATAGGCGACCGGCGCCAGGCAATTGGTCGTGCACGAGGCGTTCGAGATCACCTCATGCTTGGCAGTGAGCTCGTCATGGTTGACGCCCATCACCACGGTCATATCGGCGCCGTCGGCCGGAGCGGAGATGATGACCCTCTTGGCGCCGGCTTCGAGGTGTTTCGCCGCGGCCTCGCGCTTCGTGAAGATCCCGGTGCATTCGAGCGCGACGTCGACGCCGAGCTCGCGCCACGGCAATTTCGCCGGGTCGCGCTCGGCGGTGACGCGGATCTTGCCGCGGCCGGCATCCATCCAGTTCTCTCCGGTGGTGACTTCGCCCGGAAAGCGGCCGTGAACGCTGTCATAGCGCAACAGGTGCGCGTTGGTCTCAACGGGACCAAGATCGTTGATCCCGACGATTTCGAGTTCCTTGTTGGCGTGCTCCAAGGCCGCGCGCATGACCAGCCGGCCGATCCGGCCGAACCCATTGATGGCAACCCGTATCGCCATGATCCGACCTCCCAAATCGCCGCTCAGCTTAGAAGCGAGCCCGCCGCCTTCGCAAGTGGAGTCCTCAAGGGCGGCTCAACGTAAACGCTCATCAGCGCGGAATTATCCAGCGATTTGCGTTCTGTCATATCGATCGAGGAACTCTGTCGGCGCCTGGGACAGACCGACAACGGGTCGGCCGTTATCCCTGTTCGGCAATGACTAGAGAAGTGAGCGGGCTGCCTCCGCAACCTTTTCGGCGGTGATGCCGAAATGCTGGTAGACCGCCTCGCCGGGGGCCGAGGCGCCGAAATCGCTCATGCCGACAAAGGCAGAGCGCGGGCCGAGCCAGCGGTCCCAGCCAAAGCGGACAGCGGCTTCGACCCCGACCCGCGGCGCCGAGCCGAGCACCGCGTTGCGGTAATCCTCCGGCTGGCGTTCGAATAATTCCCAGCACGGCATCGACACGACAGCGGCGGCGATCCCGTCCTTCACCAAGGCTTCGCGCGCCGTCGTCGCCAGCCCGACCTCCGATCCGGTCGCCAGCAACGTCACACGGCGCGGCCCATCGGCCTCGGCCAGGACATAAGCGCCGCGTGCCGAACGGTTCTCGGCGCCGGCCTCGGTGCGCAGCAGCGGCACGGATTGGCGGGTCAGTGCCAGGACTGATGGCGTGTGCCGGCTTTTTAGCGCCAAAGCCCAGCATTCGGCCGTCTCGATTGGGTCGGCCGGGCGGAAGACCTGCAGCCGCGGGATCGACCGCAACGCCGCGAGATGCTCGATCGGTTGATGTGTTGGCCCGTCCTCGCCGAGCCCGATCGAATCGTGGGTCATCACGTAGATGACGCCGAGCTCCGACAACGCCGACAGGCGGATCGATGGACGGCAGTAATCGGTGAAGGTCAGGAACGTGCCGCCATAAGGGATTAGCCCGCCATGTGCCACCATTCCATTCATCGCCGCCGCCATCTCGTGCTCGCGCACCCCGTAACGGATGTAGCGGCCCGAGAAATTGCCCGGCTTTACATCCTCCTCGCCCTTGGCCTTGGTATTGTTCGACGGCGTCAGATCGGCCGAGCCGCCGATCAGCTCGGGCACGGACGGAGCAAGCGCGTCGAGCACATTGCCCGAGGCTTGCCGGGTGGCGATCTTGGCGTTCTTGGCGCGGAACTCATCGCACACTTTGGCGATGACGGCATCGAAATTGGCCGGCAGCTTGGCATCGTAGCGGCGCAGGAATTCGCTGCGCCGTTCGGGCGCAGCCGCGGCGAGCCGCTGCTCCCAGGCCTGCCGCACGGCCGCCCCGCGCCCGCCTGTCTCGCGCCATTCCTGGGCGACATCGTTGGGCACGACAAAGGGCGGGTATTCCCAGCCGAGCCGCTCGCGCGCGCCCTTGATCTCCTCGGCGCCGAGCGGGTTGCCATGGGCAGCGGCGGTGCCGGCCTTGGTCGGCGCGCCGTAGGCGATGATCGTGCGGCAGGCGATGAGGCTCGGCCGGTCGCTCGCCTGGGCACGGCGGATCGCATCTGCGATTGCGTTGTGATCCAGTCCGTCGATCCGCTCGGCATTCCAGCCATGCGCACGAAAGCGCATGACCTGGTCATCGGAGACGGCGAGATCGGTCGGTCCGTCAATCGAGATCGAATTGTCGTCCCAGAACACGATCAGCTTGTTGAGACGGAGATGGCCTGCGAGCGACAGCGCCTCGTGGCTGATGCCTTCCATCAGGCAGCCATCGCCGCAAAAGACGTAGGTGTGGTGATCGACCAGCGCGTCGCCGAATTCAGCCGCCAAATGTCGCTCGGCAAGCGCCATGCCGACCGAATTGCCGAGCCCCTGGCCGAGCGGCCCGGTCGTGACCTCGATGCCGCTCGCCAGGCCGCGTTCGGGATGGCCGGCCGTGCGGCTCCCGAGCTGCCGGAAGCGGCGGATCTCGTCCATCGTCATATCGGGGTAGCCGGTCAGATGCAGCAGCCCATAGAGCAGCATCGAGCCGTGCCCGTTCGACAGGATGAAGCGGTCGCGGTCGGGCCAGTCCGGCGCTTTCGGATCGAAGCGCAGGAACTGCGTGAACAGCACGGTCGCGATGTCGGCCATACCCATCGGCATGCCGGGATGACCAGATTTCGCCTGTTCGACGGCGTCCATCGCGAGCGCCCTGAGGGCGTTGGCCATGCGGCGCAGTTTCGGGTTCGCGGGTGGGGGCAGCGGAGCAGCGGAATCATTCATGACGGCAATCTAGCGCGCATCGTATCGAGCGCAAACGCCCGACGTCGCGTTGCATCCCGCCGGTGCCGAGACGGCGAGCGCGGCCAGCTTGATGCTGTCCTCGGCTTACCCTGCCGGTTCTGCCGTCAAACCGGTAGCAGCTTCTCCGGATTTTTCCGCTTGCACCGCCTGCAATGCCAGATTTCGCGCCCGCATGGCAAAGCGCAGCGCACGCCGGAATCGATCCTGGCTCGCTCGCTCCGGCTCGCCCTGAGCAAGACCTTCGGCGAACACCTTGAACAGCTCTTTGACGCGCTCGTCATAGGCGGCAAGAACCAGCCGTTCGATATGAAGATCTTCAGTATCGGCCATGCCTCTCCTTATTTCTTCGACGAGCTGGCGCCGGCAACGGTACCGCAGGCTATCGCAGTACATGTAAACAGAATGCTTATGCCGATATTTAAGCAACCCCGATTGCCTCGCATGGAGGGCTTCGATAACGTCTGATCGGCCGAAGCTAAAAAATCGGGGAGATCCGCAATGGCGACCATCGTCGGAACCGGCGATTTCAAATACCGCATCGTCGAGGATTGGGCGAAGCTGCCCGATGGCTGGTCGTTCAAGGAAGTCGGCGCGGTCGGCGTCGACAGCAACGACAACGTCTATGTGTTCAATCGCGGCGACCACCCGATGATGGTGTTCGATCGCGACGGCAATTTTCTGCGCTCCTGGGGCGAGGGGCAATACCCGCGGGCGCATGGCGTCCATATGGGCCCGGACGAGTCGATCTATCTGACCGACGACGGCGGGCATTTCGTCCGCAAGTGCCGGCTCGAAGACGGCAAGGTGCTGCTCGAGCTCGGCGTCCCCGGCAAACCGGCGGAATATATGAGCGGCGAGCCGTTCCATCGCTGCACCCACACCGCGCTGGCGCCGAACGGCGATATCTATGTGTCGGACGGCTACGGCAATGCGCGCGTCCACAAATACTCGCCCG
>VAZR01000173.1 GCA_005888515.1 Alphaproteobacteria bacterium
GAACGAAAGGAGGAGCACGATGCCGAGACTGGCGAACAAGGTCGCGCTGATCACTGGAGCTGCGGGAGGGCAGGGCACTGCCGAGGCGGAATTGTTTGTGCGTGAAGGTACCGCTGTCGTACTGACCGACATCGATGCGGCTGCCGGCGAGCGGCTCGCGAAACGGCTGACCGAGCAGGGCGGCAAGGCGCTGTTCCGGGTCCAGGACGTGGCCAGCGAGCAGGGCTGGCAGGAGATCGTCACGGCGGCCGTATCCGCTTTTGGCGGGCTGCACATCCTGGTCAACAATGCCGGCACGATCGCGCGGCAGGGGATCGTCGATACAACGCTCGAAGCGTGGAACCGCACGGTCGCGGTCAACCTGACCGGCGCGCTCCTCGGCATGAAACATTGCGCGCCGGCGATCCGGGATTCGGGCGGCGGTTCGATCGTCAACATCTCCTCGACCGCCGGGCTGACGGCGCATGACGACGCCGCCTACACCGCGACAAAATGGGGATTGCGCGGACTGACCAAGACCGCGGTATTGCAGTTCTCGCCTTGGAACATCCGGGTCAACTCGATCCATCCCGGGCAGATCGCCGATACCGGTTTCTTCCGGAGCGGCAGCGAAGCCTTCGCGCATGCGGCTCGGGCCGCGATCCCGATGCACCGGCAGGGGACGCCGCAGGAATGCGCCGATCTGGTGCTGTTCCTCGCCTCCGAGGAGGCAAGCTTCATCAGCGGCGCCGAGATCGCGATCGATGGCGGCTATATCGCCGCCGGCCTCGCCGGGATGCGCAACCGCATCCGCGCCGAGTATTCGGAGAGGAACAGCTAGTTCCACAATGAGGCGGTGAGGCACAGAGATTTAGAGGCGCGGCGCTCTCACCGCCTCACTGGCTCATTGTGAATTCAGTTTGCTACAGCCAGCCGGTGTCGGTTTCGAGGCCCATCAAATGCTGGCCGACCGTCTCGAAATGCTGCTGCCGGCCCTGCAGTTGCTGCGCGACCGAGTGGATGTCTCGGAACCGCCGCTCGAACGGGTTGTCGTTGAAGATCGCCGTCGCGCCGGCCGCCTGATAGAGCGTGTCCACCACCTCGACCGAGGTGTGGATCGCAAAGGTCGATGCGAGACGGATCGTCATCCGCTCATCCAGCGTGATCTGGCCGCGCTGAGCGACCGCCGCGGTGATGCTCTCGAACGACTGCAACAGCCAGCCCCGCGCCGAGCTCAGGCGAGCCTCGGCCCGCGCGACCTCCGACTGGATCACATTGTTGTTGCGCAGCGTGTTGCGGGCGCCGCGCGGGATCTTGTCCCGCGCCAGCTCGATAAAATGCGACAGCGTGCTGCGCGCGATACCAAGCGCGACGCCGGCGAAGCCGCCGGCATACAGCGACAGGCTGCTGAACCGGTAGAGGAGCCCCTCCTCGCGCGTTGCGGTGCCGTCGCGGCGCGACAGCACATCGACAGAATACGCTTCCGGCACGAACAGATCCTTGACCGAATACTGATTACTGGCGGTACCGCGCAGTCCGATCGTGTGCCAGATGTCGCAGAATTCGGTGCTGGTCTTCGGGAACAGCATCGTGCGCACGACCGGCGTGCCGTCGGCGCGCAGCCGCGGCGCCCCGTCCGCCTCGACGAGCGGGACATGGCATCCGAGCCAACTGGCGTGCTGGCTGCCGCTGGCGAACGACCAGGTCGCGGTGACGCGATAGCCGCCCGGCGCGACGCGCGCCTCGCCAGGCCCCGGCCCCCAGGCGAGAATGCCGCGCGGTCCGCCGAAGATCTCGCGCGCGATGTCCGGGGCCAGCAGCGCCGCGGTCATCGAGCAGCCGGAATTCTGATTGATGCACCAGGCCGTGCTGGCGTCGATCTGGGCGATGGCTTCGATGATCGGGATGTATTGCGGCGGCAATAGCTCGGCGCCGCCGAGCGAATGCGGCAGCAGCAGGCGAAACAGGCCGCGCTCGATCAGCGCCTCGACAATCGATTCCGGCAATTCGCGCCGACGGTCGATCTCCTCGGCCGCGGCGGCGAGCGCCGGCGCGATTTTCTGGACGCGTACGAGATAGTCCGTCGGCGCCGAGTCGGCTGTTGCCCGGCTCCCGGACGTCCGTCGGACAGTGGTCAACGCCATTCCTCGCTCCCGTGCTCGCGTGCTGCCGCACTCCATCGGGAAGAGCTGCGTCTGTCAAGGCGACCCCGAGCACAGCGGTGTTTCACCCGCAGCCTCTGATTCAGGCGAACCGTCGGTGCTTTCCGAACGTTTGTAGGTCCGTGTCCGGTACGGCTAGGTAGCTGCGAGGGTTATGCAACTGGAACGGCAGAAGACGGCATGACGGCCGTCTCGACCAGGGTCTGGCTGTTGCTGGCGGGTCTGTCGGCCTGCGACGTTCTGTGGTGCGCGACGTTGCGCATGGGGCTGTCGCATTGGGGGCCGGTGGCGCTGGCGAGCCTGGCTTTGCTCGGCCTGACCCTCGGCTGCCGACTGAGCGGGGCGGGGCCGCGCATCGCTGCGATCGCCGAATGGATCCTCTTATGGCTGATCTTTTCGGTGGCCGGCGCGCTCTTGACCTATCTCGCCGCGGCGCAGGACGGGCCGGTCTATGACGGGCGGCTCGCCATGGCCGATGCCGCGCTGGGCTTCCGTTTTGCTGCGTGGTTCGACTTCATCGCGTCGTACCCCACCGTCCAATTCGCCTTTGCGGTGGCCTATCGCAGCCTCGCGGCGCAGATCGTCCTGTCGGTGCTGTGGCTGTCATGGCGCGACCGCGACGATCGCAATGCGGAGCTTTTGATCAACACCACGATCGGCTTGTTATTGACGACCGCGCTGTTCTTCCTGTTTCCGACGCTTGGGCCCTGCGTCGATGTACCGGCCTGCCACGACGCCTATATCGACGATCTGGTCGGGTTGCGCCACGGCACCTTGCCCTCTCTCGATATCATGCTGCTAAAAGGCGTGATCGCCTTTCCCTCCTTTCACGCGGTGTTGGCGCTCCTGTTCACCTATGCGCATCGCGGCTCGCCGATCTTTCTGCCGGTGGCCGCTTTCAACGCGCTGATGCTGTTGTCGATCCCGAGCGAAGGCGGGCATTACCTCGTCGACGTGCTCGGCGGGGTTGCGGTCGGCGGGCTGGCGATCCTGATGACGCGCGTATTGCCGGCGCGGGCTCCGGCCTGGGCGCCGGCGACAACCGGCTGATCGAGCGGCGCGGCCGCCCTGATTACTGAAGCAGCGACGCGGTCTGGTTGGCCGGTTTGCGGTATGGCGAGACGAACCGGTCGTAGACGAGATCGCCGTCGAGGGTCGCCACGCACATCACCTGCCGGGCCGGCAGGCCGATCCGCCATTCCTCTGCGATTTGGCCGAGGCGATTGCAGCGGTCGCCGACATGCGCGGTGGTCAATTGGACAACTACAAACACGAGCCCGGTGATGAGGCCGGCCAACGGCCCCCAGTGGCTCTTGCACTGATGTCGCAGATGAGCAGTCGTTTTCCACATGGCGCAGGACTCCCAGACCTTTGGGTCTTAGCCCCGCACTGCTTAAGAGAAGGTTTACGGACTCGGATCGGGCGAATCGGTGCGCGCTGCGCGTAGCATCGCAAAAAGCGCAGAGTGCCGGGGGTTTTAGCGCTACCGCGGCATGAAAAACGGGGTTTCGCGTTAACCATCTCTATGCCGTAAAATGCGCCATGCCGATCCGCCAATTGCCGCCTGTTGTCGTGAACCGTATCGCCGCCGGCGAGGTCATCGAACGGCCGGCGGCGGCGGTCAAGGAGCTGGTCGAGAACGCGATCGATGCTGGTGCCACCCGCATCGAGGTTACCCTGCGCGAGGGCGGACAGGCGTTGGTCGTGGTCGCCGACAACGGCCACGGCATGACCCGCGACGAGTTGATCTTGGCGGTCGAGCGACACTGCACCTCGAAACTGCCGGATGACGACCTCCTCGAAATCAGAATGCTCGGCTTTCGTGGCGAGGCGCTGCCCTCGATCGGCGCGGTCAGTCGGCTTCGGATCACTTCGCGCCCGGCCGGGGCGGATGCGGCCTGGGAGATCATGGTCGAAGCCGGCATCAAGCGTGATCCCGTGCCGGCGGCGCATCCGCCGGGCACCCGGGTCGAGGTTCGCGATCTGTTTTTTGCGACGCCGGCCCGGCTCAAATTCCTGAAGACCGCCCGCAGCGAGCGCGATCAGGCGGTCGATACGGTGCGCCGCCTGGCGATGGCCTGCCCGCATATCGCGTTTACCGTGGTCGTCGATGACGACCGCGTGCTGCTGCGCCTGCCGGCCGCGGCGTCGCGCGAGATGCGCCTCGCGGCCCTTTTGGGGCGCGATTTCGCCGAAAATTCGGTACCGGTCATGGCCGAGCGGCAGGGCTTTCGCTTGACCGGCCAGATTGGCCTGCCGACCCTCAATCGCGGTCTGCCGCGCGATCAATACCTCGTCGTCAACGGCCGGCCGGTGCGCGACAAATTGCTGGTCGGGGCGGTGCGCGGGGCTTATCAGGACGTGCTGGCGCGCGACCGCCACCCGCTGGTCGCGCTGTTTCTCGACGGACCCGCCGGCGAAATCGACGTCAACGTGCACCCGGCCAAGGCAGAGGTCCGCTTCCGCGATGCCGGCCTGATCCGCGGCCTGATCGTCGGCGCATTGCGCAATGCCTTGGAAGCCGCCGGGCAGCGCAGCTCGACGACAGTTGCCAGTGCGGCGCTGGCCGCCTTCCGCCCGGCGGGAGACGGCAACGGTATGGCCGGGGGGATGCCGCGTTTCGCTTTTCCGCCGAGCGCCCCGCCGCCCGAGCTGGCCGAGGCAGGCAACCGGTTTCTGAGGCCGGGCGAAGGCGCCGCGCACGATCCCGTCCCGGCGCAAACAGAGGTAGAGGCTGCGGCCGATCTGTCGCCGGATTTGCCCCTGGGCGCCGCCCGCGCGCAGCTGCACGGCACTTATATCCTGGCCGAGACGGCGACCGGTATCGTGCTGGTGGACCAGCACGCCGCCCATGAGCGCCTCGTCTATGAGCGGATGAAGGAGGCACTCGCCCGCGAAGGCATAGCGCGGCAGATTCTTTTACTGCCGGAGATTGTCGAGCTCGACCCGGCCGTCGCCGCCCGCGTTGCGGCGCGCGCCGAGGACCTGGAGCTATTCGGCCTCGTTTTGGAGCCGTTCGGGCCGGGCGCGGTGATCATCCGCGAGGTGCCGGCCCTGGTTCCCGGGCTCGACGTCAAATCGCTGATCCGCGATCTCGCCGACGAGCTCGAGGAGTGGGGCGATGCGCTCGCCTTGCAGGAGCGGGTCGAGCATGTCTGCGGCACCCTGGCGTGCCATTCCAGCGTCCGCGCCGGCCGCCGCCTGGCGCCGGCCGAGATGGATGCGCTGCTGCGTCAGATGGAGGCGACGCCGAACAGCGGCCAATGCAATCACGGCCGCCCCCACTCAACGAAGTTGCTAAAGTCGCTCGCAAGCGTTTGGGGCTGTCCGGGATGAAACGGCGCGAGTTGATCGTCCTTCTCGGGGGTGCGCCGGTGGCATGGCCGCTCGCGGTACGCGCGCAGCGCGGCCCCATGCCTGTCGTAGGCTTCCTGCACTACGCATCAGCCCACACATTGACGCATCTTGCGGATGCGTTCCGCCGAGGCTTACAGCAAGCTGGCTATATTGAGGGTCAGAACGTGGCGATCGAATACCGTTGGGCGGAGGGTCACTACGACCGACTGCCTGCATTGGCGGCCGATCTGGAGCGCCGTCGGGTCGGTGTGATTACAGCTGGCGGCTCCGTCGCAGCGCAGGCTGCGAAGAACGCCACCACGACCATTCCAGTTGTCTTCACGAGCGGCGCAGACCCCGTTGCAACTGGTCTTGTGGCGAGCCTTAGCCGGCCGGGCGGAAATGTCTCGGGCATGAGTTTGCTCGCGGCCGAGATGGCGACAAAACGGCTTGAATTGATACGCGACCTGCTGCCGCGCGCTCGCGCCATTGCCATGATTACCAATCCCGCCTTCCCAGGTTCCCATTCCGAGATGGCGGAGGTAGAAGCAGCCGGACGCTCGCTCGGGATGCAAACCCATAAGGTGGTAGCCGGTAACCCTAGCGATCTCGACTCGGCTTTTGCGACTCTCAGCCAATTGTCCGTTGATGCCTTCACGGTGGGGGCAGACGGATTCTTCATCACTCGGCGCGAACAGTTCGCGGCCTTGGCCGCACACTATGCACTTCCGGGTATCTACCCCTTCCCGGATTTCCCGGCGTCGGGTGGCCTGCTCAGTTACGGCCTCGATCTTGAGGACGCGTACCGCCAAGCCGGCGTCTATACCGGGCGGATTCTCAACGGGGCCAACCCGGCCGACTTGCCGGTGATGCAGCCGACGAAGTTCCAACTTGTGATCAACCTGAAGACAGCGAAGGTGCTCGGTCTCACCGTGCCGCAATCGATCCTCGCCCGCGCCGATGAGGTGATTGAGTAAGACAGGCGAATAGCCGTTGAGAATCGATAGCAGAAATACAAGTGAAAGGCGCTGCCTTCGGGCCGCCGCTGATTGACAGCTTCGTGGCCCGCCTGTAGCGTCCGCGCGCCTTTCGGCAGGAGTGTCAAATCCACCTCCCGATCCCCATGTCACGGGGGAGGAGGCGGCCGGCCCGCGAGTTTCGCGCACCGGCCCGTCTGTGCTGCGGAGTAGTCGCCCGATGTTCGACAGCCTGAGCAACCGGCTCAATGAGGTCTTCGATCGCCTGCGCGGCCGCGGCGCGCTGAGCGAGGATGATGTCACGGCGGCGCTGCGCGAAATCCGCATCGCGCTGCTCGAAGCCGATGTCGCCTTGCCGGTTGTCCGCGATTTCGTCAACGCGGTCAGGGAGCGAGCGGTCGGGCAGGAGGTGCTGCGCTCGGTGACGCCCGGGCAGATGGTCGTCAAGATCGTGCACGATCATCTGGTCGAAATGCTCGGCGGCGCCGCGCTTTCCGGGGGCGATGGGTTGGATCTCAACGCCACTCCGCCGGTCGCGGTCATGCTGGTCGGTCTGCAA
>VAZR01000174.1 GCA_005888515.1 Alphaproteobacteria bacterium
AGAACCGGAAATAGATGAACGGGGCGACCCCTTCGGGACCGAGCGCGTTGATCAGCGCAACGACAATCCCGGCCGTCGCTCCGAGGCCCCAGCTCGGCACTCGGGCGAACGCGATGGCGGCGCGGTCGAACAACGCATCCGGCGTGAACTGGCCGGCGAGGCCCAACGCGATCAATGCGACCACCAGAGGTCCGGCCTGCTGCAATCCGCCGCCCCAGCCCGAGGCAAGCCCGCCGATGTAAAGCGATGCCATCGCGAAATCCTCGGCCCGGAAGAAGATCCAGGCGAGGCAGACGAAATGGAACACGACCAGCGTGGCGATGATTTTCGCGGCGGGGGTCAGCGCCCGCCGGCCGATCCACGGTTCGAGCATGCGCTCGACCGCCAGCCCGCCGCCATGCAGCGCGCCCCAGGCGATGAATTTCCAGGCGGCGCCGTGCCATAGGCCGCCGAGCAGCATTGTGAGCAGCAGGTTGCGGTAGGTCTTCAGCCGGCCTTCGCGGTTGCCGCCAAGCGGCTTGTAGAGATAGTCGCGGAGCCAAGTCGACAGCGAGATGTGCCAGCGCTGCCAGAATTCCCGGAGGCGCTGCGCCCGATAGGGCTGGTTGAAATTGGCCGGGAAACGGAAGCCCAGCAATGCCGCCAGCGCGATCGCCATGTCGCTGTAGGCGCTGAAATCGCAGTAGATCTGCACCGCATAGCCGTAGGTGGCGAGCAACAGGTCGGGCCCCCCATAGCTGGTCGGCGCGGAGAACACCGGATCGACGAGGCCGGTCGCCACGTAATTGGCGATCACGACCTTCTTGAACAGGCCGACGAGGATCAGGAGCAGCGCCGGGCCGATCGGGATCGGCTCGGCCGAGGGCCGCGCCAGCTGCGGCAGGAAATAGGCCGCCCGCACGATCGGCCCGGCGACCAGCTGCGGGAAGAAAGACATGTAGAGCAGCATGTCGAGCGGGTTGCGGCACACCGCGACATCGCCGCGATAGACATCCGTGATGTAGGAGATTCCGTGGAAGGTGAAGAACGAGATCCCGACGGGCAGCAGGATCTCGATGAAGGGCAGCTCGTGCTCGAGCCCCAAGAGGCGAGCGAGCTGGTTCGCCGACGACACAAAAAAATCGAAATATTTGAAGAATCCGAGCAACCCGAGATGCAGCGCGACCGCGATCCCGAGGATGGTTTGCCGCCGCCGTTGGTCAGGCGCCGCATCGATCAGCTGCCCGGCGAGATAGCTGAGCGCCGAGCTCGCGGCGAGCAAAAAACAGAAACGCCAATCCCATTGCGCGTAGAAGTAATAACTGGCGATGACCAGCACCGCCTTTTTCGCCGCGAAGCGGGTGTCCAACACCGCCATCGCTGCCGCGACGATCAGGAAAAACAGCAAGAATCCGAGGGTTGGGAACAGCATCAGCGTTCAGACCACCGCATGACCAGAGAGAAGCGCCAATTTTTAGGCAAGTGAATTCTTTACCTTTCCGCTGAAATCTCTCGAATCGCTTCTACCGTTTGGCGCATCGATCGGCAAGCGGTGGATCGGCGCGAATGCTGAAACAGCCGATCGCGGGCACACAGGCGACGCGGGGATTGAATTTGCATCCGAATCAATAACCGCTAAGAATTCGGATACGGAGTCGGGCGCGGGGGCAAGGCACAGTGCGGGGGTTCGGTCGGCTTGGCGACATCGCGTGCATGCTCGTACGCTTCGCCGTTTTTTTGTGGTGGGTCGCCGTCCTGCCGGGCAGCTCACTTGCCCAGGAGGTCGCGAATCGCACCACCATCGTCGTGTTCGGCGACAGTCAAGCAGCTGGGCTGGCGCGCGGATTGCAGCGAATCCTGATAGAGGACCAGCGTTATCGCGTGCTCAACCGGACGCATGCCGGCGCGGCGCTCGTCCATGCGGAAAGCGAGTGGCTGAAGCCGATCCAGAATTTCGTCGCGAACGAGAAGGCCGATTTTGCGGTCGCGATGTTCGGCGCCAATGACCGCCTCGAACTAAAGGACCCGCCGGGCACCAATTTGCGTTTCCGGACTGATGAGTGGCGCGAAGCCTATGCCGCGCGGATCGACCAATTGCTGAAGCCCATGATCGATGCGGGCCTTAAGGTGATCTGGTGCGGCAATCCGATTGCGCGCAGCGGCACCTATTCGGCCGATATGAGCTACATCAATGACATCTATGCCGCCGAGGCGGCCAAGTTCGGCGCGCAATTCGTGCCGTTGTGGACGGCCGTCGCCGATCAGGAGGGCCACTATGCCGCCTTTGGCAAGGATCGCGATGGGATCACGCAACGGATGCGGGCGGATGATGGCATCCATTTCACCGCGCCGGGTTACGAGCTGATCGCGGAGAAGGTTCTTGAACTGGTACCGGCCTCTCCGACCAATATGCCGTGACAGCGCTTGATCCGCGGCTCAACGCTTATCGCAATGATCTCGCCGATGTGCGGTTGCGCGGGCGTGTGAGCGCACGCCGCTACGCGGAGGGTCGACCGGCGCGGGTCATCGCCGGGCGCGCGGCGGTGCGGCGCGCTCCGGATTCCGGCGCCTCGCTCGACACATTCTACCATTACGGCGAGCCGATCCTGGTGTTCGAGGAAGCCGGAAACCGGGCCTGGTGCCAGTCACAGGACGACGGCTATGTCGGCTATGTCGAACGCCAGCAGATCGAGCTTGGAGCCGCGGCCGAGCCGACCGATTTCGTCGCGACGATGGGGACTTACCTGTACGAGGCGCCAGACCTGCGGACAAACGCGACCGATTTCCTGCCGCGCCACAGCGCCGTGGTCATCGCCGAAACCGGCATCCTGACCCGCGGCACCGAATATGCACGGCTCGACACCGGCGGCTTCGCGCCACGCGCCTGCTTTTCGGCGCAGCCGCCGCGCTCGCTAGATATCGTCACCGCGGCCGAGTGCTATCTCGGCTCGCCCTATCTGTGGGGCGGCAAGAGCTTCTTCGGGATCGACTGCTCCGGGCTGGTGCAGAACGCCTTTCGCGATCTCGGGATCAGCGTGCTGCGCGATACCGACATGCAGCGCGACACGATCGGAGAGGCGGTAGCGATCGCCAGCGAAGGCGATCTGCGCCGCGGCGATCTCCTGTACATGCCGGGTCATGTCGTGATCTATGCCGGCGGCGGCATCATCGTTCACGCAGACGGGGCCACCATGATGGTGCGGCGCGACAAGCTCGCGGACTTCCTGCGCGATCGTCGCTTCGATTTCGGAATCTTCACGGTGCGCCGCCACCCGGCAGCCGCGGACAACTAGGCCCGATCAGCTCGGCGGAAACTGCGCCATCCAATGCCGCGCGATGTCCTCGCGGCGGCAGATCCAGACGCGGTCATGGGCGCGGATGTGCTCGATAAAGCGGACCAATGCCTTGGCCCGGCCGGGGTGCCCCGTCAGGCGCATGTGCAGCCCGATCGACATCATTTTCGGGTGTTCCGCGCCTTCCTCGTAGAGCAGGTCGAAGCTGTCACGCAGATAGGCGAAGAAATCCTCACCCGGGCCGAACACACCGCGGCCGAATTTCACATCGTTGGTCGCCAGGGAATAGGGGATCACGAGGTGCGGCTTGTCGCCGACCCGTACCCGGTACGGGAGCTCGTCATTGTAGGCGTCGCTGTCGTACAGAAAACCGCCGTTCTCCACGATGAGTCGCCGCGTGTTTTCCGACGGGGCGTAACGGCAATACCAGCCGAGGGTCGCCTTGCCGGTGGTTTCGCGGATCAGCGCCACCGCGCGAGCGATCTGGTCCCGCTCCTCGGCTTCGCCAAGCTCGTAATGCTTGATCCAGCGGTAGCCGTGGCCGCAGATGTCCCAATCGGTCGCGGCGATCGCCGCGGCGGCCGGCGGGTTCGCCTGCAAGGCTCGGGCGCAGGCGAACAGCGTCACCGGTACCTCGAACCGGGTGAAGATGCGGTGAAGCCGCCACCAGCCGACCCGCGCGCCGTATTCGAACATGCTTTCGGCGGCGAGGTCGCGGCGGTTGCCGGCATCGGTGCTGGCGCTCTCGATCAGGCCAGTTTCCGAGACGCCGTCGCCCTCCGGATGGGACAGCTCCGAGCCTTCCTCGAAATTGATCACGAAATTGACCGCGATACGCGCTTCGCCCGGCCAGCGCGGATGTGGCGGCTCGGCGCCGTAGCCGACAAAATCGCGGGTGGACATATGGCTCTCCTCAGGTCGGCTCGGGGGCTTCCTCGGTCACGGCCGGGGCTCCGGCAGCGCGGCGGGTGATCCGGACGATTGGCGCGCAGGCGAGCAGCAGAAAGACGCCGAGCACGACAAAGCTCTCGGTCGCGCCCCACCAATCGGCGATGGCGCCCATGATCGGCGGGATGATGATGGCGGACAGCCGGTTCATTGTCTGGCGCAGGCCGACGACCGAGCCTTGGCGGTAACGTCCGACCGCTTTGGCCTGCACCGAGAACATCATCGGCTGGACGACGCCCTGCAGCCAGCCGCGCGCCACCTGCGCCAGGAACAGCAGCGCGAAGATGCCGCCGAGAAACGGCGTCGCGCAGATGAACAGGATCGACAACACGGTGCCGCTCAGCATCGTCTTTTGCGGATCGCCGAAGCGCATCGCCCGCCCGGCGAACAGCGAGCCGAAGCCGCTCGCCGTCTCGATCGCGGCAAACAGAATGCCGATCGAGGTGCCGGTCAGCCCGATCCCATCGAGATACACGATGTAGAGCGAGAATTGCACGCCCGAGGTCGCGGTGCGCAGGAACATGATGGCCATCGTGGCCGCCACCGCCGGGATCGCCATCAGCGCGAAACAGCTGATGTAATCCGACAGCCGGGGCAGCGTATCCCGCAGGCGGAAGGCGAGCGATGGCTGCTCCGGCTGCGCCTCGCGCGGTGCCACTTCGGCCTCGGGCGCGCGCAACAGCGCGATCGTCAGCACCATGCCCCAGCCAGCGCCGATCAGATAGGCCGGCCAGGCGCCGCCGAGATCCCAGGCGGCGCCGGTGATGATCGGCGCGACCGCGGTGCCGATGCGCGCGAAGAAGCTGAACCGGCCGATATAGCCGGCATCGCCTTCGGCCAGTTGCGCGATCAATGTTTGCGAACCCGACCAGGCGAAGGACAAGGCGCCCCCGTTGATCACCTGCAATAACAGCAGCGGCCAGAACCACGGCACCAGCGGAAAGACCGGCGCGAGACCGATCCCGATCCAGACAAAAAATAATGTCACGCGGCGGGTGCCGAACCGGTCCATCAGCACGCCGATATGGATCGACAGAAAGACGGCGAGCGCCGAACGTGCACCGACGATAACGCCAATCTCGCCGGCGCTCATGCCGAGCGAAAGGCAATAAAGCGGCATCAGGAAGATGTAGAAATCGACATAGCCCATGCTGAACAGCCCGACCACATAGAGAGGCATCGGGTTCTTCAGGACGGGTCGTGCGTCCGCCGTCATGAACGGGGGGTGGGCGTCGTCATCGGAGGTTCCCTCGGGCGCATCATCGGCGGGCGCCGCGACCATGCTATAGCCACGGCACCGCGCCGCCAACTTCCCGACGGCGCAGGCACCCAAACCGGCTAACATCGACCTACGGCGCCCAGATTTGCGAAAAGGGCTCACGCTAATGCAGAGAATCCTGGCCCTGATGGCGGCACTCATGGCGATGTGTCTGCTGTCTCGGACGGCCGATGCCGATGCCGCCAATGGCGAGCGTCTCGCGCGGCAATGGTGCGCCAATTGCCACGTCATCGATGGCAGCGGGCCGTCCGCGACACTTCCCCAAGGACCACCG
>VAZR01000175.1 GCA_005888515.1 Alphaproteobacteria bacterium
CGGCCGAGCTGGCGCCGCACGCGCCGGTGCCGTGGATCGTGCACGGACCCGGCGGGCTCGATGTGGTCGAGCACGCAACGGCAGACGCGGCGCGATCGATTGGCCGATTGAAGGGCTTTCACGGCCAGATGGGCATGTTCGTCCGGGCGTTGTCTTACATGATGAGCCATGGCGTCGACGGGCTGAAACAGGTCGCCGAAGACGCCGTCCTCAACGCGAATTATCTGCGAGTGAAGCTGGCCGGGTCGCTTACCCTTGCGTTCCCCGGCGTCTGCATGCACGAGGTGCTGTTCGACGATGCGTTCCTGAAAGACACCGGTGTGACGACGCTCGATTTCGCCAAGGCGCTGATCGACGAGGGCTTCCACCCCATGACGATGTACTTCCCGCTGGTCGTGCACGGCGCCTTGCTGATCGAGCCGACGGAAACCGAAAGCAAAGCCTCGCTCGATCAGTTCGCTGCGGTACTCAATGGGCTGGCCGCCCGGGCCAAGGGTGGGGAGGCGAAGATATTTCACGCCGCGCCGCGCCTGACGCCGCGCCGCCGGCTGGACGAAACAGCGGCGGCTCGTAAGCCGGTGCTGCGCTGGCGTCCCACCCCGGCGCAGCGGGAAGCGGCGGAGTAGTCGAAAGCCGCCATTGGCATGCTATATTTCCTTGATGGAAACGAAACCCAAGACCCGGAAGCGAGCACCGCTTTCTGAAACTACAGATGATGCGGTTACCGACGGAGAGATCGACCGCTTTCTGGCGAGTCAGCACCGCGCGATCGAGGCAAAGCTGGCGGCGGCAAGAAGAAGTATTAAGCGCGGCAACGTATCTCCTCTGGAGCCGCTACCTAAGCTGCTGCGCGCCGCGCGACGGGACGCCAAGCCGGTTCGATAAAGCGCGCAGCTTTGCCGCCGCAAATTCTCCGCACTCCGGAAGCGCACCAGGATCTGCTCGAGATTTGGACGTGGATCGCCCGCGAGAACGCGCCGTCGGTTGCCGATGCCGTGCTGGCGCGAATTCACGGGGCCTTGGAAGTGCTTGCATCCAAAGATCGGACGCGAACGACATGAGTTCTCGGGGACACCACGTAGTTTTATTGTCCGACCCTATGTCGTTTTCTATGAACCGCTCGCCGACGACAACGGCATCCTCGTGTGGCGGATCCTTCACGGTGCGCGCGATCTGCGACGCCTGATCCATCCACCCGACCGGTAAAGGCGGGGTTGGTCGGAGGCAGCGCGCTGGAACGCGGCGAGGCCGCTTGCGCCGGGTCCCCGGCTGCGCCATGTTTAAATTCAGGTCCGGCATGCGTAAGAAACGGGCCGGCGGGGCGGGGGATTTCTGCGACTGCCGCGCCGATGCGCTGCCGGACAAACCAGGCAAATGGAGGCCACGATGTCGCTGCGCATCAACGACGAAGCGCCCAATTTCACCGCCGAGACGACCCAGGGGAATATCAATTTCCACGACTGGATCGGCAATGGCTGGGCCGTGCTGTTCTCGCACCCGAAGGATTTCACCCCGGTCTGCACGACCGAACTCGGCTACATGGCCGGGCTCAATCCGGAGTTCCAGAAGCGCAATACCAAGATCATCGGCCTCAGCGTCGATCCCGTCGGCGACCACACCCGCTGGTCGAAGGACATCGAGGAGACCCAGGGCCACCGGGTGACCTATCCGCTGATCGGCGATCCCGAGCTCAAGGTCGCCAAGCTCTATGACATGCTGCCGGCCGAGGCCGGCGATACGTCTGCCGGCCGCACGGCGGCGACCAACGCCACGGTACGTTCCGTGTTCGTCGTCGGGCCGGACAAGAAGATCAAGGCGATGCTGACCTACCCGATGACGACCGGGCGCAATTTCGACGAGGTGCTGCGGATCCTCGACTCGGTGCAGTTGACCGCGAAGCACCAGGTCGCGACCCCGGTGAATTGGAAGCCGGGCGAGGACGTCATCATCGCCGGCTCGGTGTCGGACGAGGAAGCGCAGAAGCGCTTTCCGGGCTTCCGCGCCCCGAAACCCTACCTGCGCTACACCGCGCAGCCCCGCTAAACGCGAACCAGCCGGGCCTATTGCGACAAGGCACCGGGGCTGCTCAGCCCCGGCGCCTGGCCGCGCCGGCCCGGCGGCGGAACACCGGGCGCACTACCGAGCGGCGAGCTTTCCGGCAGCGGCGACAAGCCGCGGGCGGTTGTCGATTCCATTCCCAACGGCGTGTTGGCGCCCGGCAGGGTGCAGGTCGCGGCGGCGGTTGAAGGCGCTGCCGGCACCTGAACACCGGGAAGTGCCGGGGTCGTCGTCGGAGCCGCGGACGTCGTTGGGCTACTCGGCAGCGGCGCTAGCGGCGACATCGGGCTCGTCGAGGAGGCCGGCGGCGTCGCGGGATTCGGCGCAGCGGGCGGGGTCGACGGCAGCGGCGGTAACGGCGCGGCGCCGAGCCCGACGAGCGGCTCGCCGATCGGACGCGGCGTCGCGGCCGGCTCCACTCCCGCCGAGCGCAGCATCGCGTCGATCTGACCGTTGGTCAGCTTGATGCGGTAGAACAGGTCGTAGAACTCGCAAGTCGCCGCGTGCAGATCCTCCTGGTTCGAATCGGGATAGAACAGCCCCGAGAGCCAGTACAACCCGATCAATCTGTTGACCCCGGGCGGGTCATCGATCCAGCCGAATGGGCTCGACGGAGCGAGATAGACCCGCTTGTTGCGCACCGCGGCGAGCCCGCGCCAGACCCGGTTGCGCCGCAGCGCGTCGTAAAAACTGCGCCGCTCGGCAATGATGATTTCGGGGTTCCACGCGAAGAGCTGCGCCGGCGTTATCCCGACGAGGTGACCGCGGCCGAGACTTCCGGCGACATTGATCGCGCCCGCCTGATCGATCGTCTCGCCCTCCGGCGAACCGGGCAGCGCGGCTTCGAGCCCGTCGGGATTGCGGCCGTAATAGACATGAGGGCGGCTGTCCGGCGGCCGGATCAGCAGCCGGCCGCGCAGCGCGTTGATTGCTTGTTCGGCATAGCGCCCGAGGTGCCGCCCGCGCTCGGTGAGATCCCCGTGCGCGGGAGCATCGAGGATCGCCGCAATGCCGCGCAGGATCGCCGGGATTCGCGCAAAGCTATCATCGACGAGAATGTAGGGAACCCCGGTCAATTGCTGAACCTGATCGGCAAAAGCGGCGCGCTCGGGCGTGACGAGACCGGCATCGATGATCAAATCGGGATGCAGCCGTCGAGCGGTTGCGGCCATGCTCTCGGGACCCATCCCGGGCCGCCAGCTCAGCACCGGCACGCGGTGGCCGGCAACTCCGCCGCGCCGAGCCGGGCCGCTCAACGCAGCGATCTTCTGCGGCGCCAGCACAAACACCAAGACCTCGGCGGTCGGGCTTGCCGGCATCACCCGCTCGATCGGCTCGGGCAGCATGACTCGGCGGCCTGCGGCGTCAACGAACTCGGCGGCACGCGCCGCACCCGAATTCGTCACAAGCGCGGTCAGCAGCAAAAGCAGCGCCGCGCCCCAGCGCTTCCGCTGGAACCTCGCGGCGGGCGAGCGAAGCGGCATCGAAATCCTCAATCGAATCGGGAGCTGGTTCTCCCGACTATAACCAGCGCGATCGTGCGAGCAAACCCGCGGCCGGGCAAGAGCGCCACGCGCCTGGTGCGGCGGCCCGGCAAAAACGGTATGCCGCGCCGCTGCTCCGGCGGATAATCGGGATCACGGCGCCGCCCTGCTCGGAGCAGTCCATCATGAAAATCGAGAGAATCGAGGCGATCCCGGTCGAGATCCCGCTGAAAAAGGTGTTCAGCGGCAGCGGCTATCGGGTCGCCAGCCGCAACACGATCATCACCCGCATCCATACCGCGGGCGGGCTGGTCAGCGAGGTCTACAACGGCGACAACCGCGCCCACGGGCGCGATATCGCCACGATCATCCACAACGAGCTGGCGCCGCTCTTGATCGGCGAGGATGCCAGCCGGATCGAGAGGCTGTGGGCCCGGATGTTTCCGGTCACGATCCCGAACCGCGACCGCAAGCAGGTCATGGAGGCGATCGCCTGCGTCGACACCGCGCTATGGGATCTGCTCGGGAAATCGCTCGGCATCAATGTCGCGACATTGCTCGGCGGGTTTCGCGACCGGCTGCCGATCATCGCGATCGCGGCGTATTACGAGGACGGCAAGACGCTGGCCGATCTCGGCCGCGAGATGGCTTGGCTGAAGAGCGCCGGCATGGCGGGCTGCAAGGTCAAGGTCGGCGGGCTGTCGGCCGAAGCCGATGCCGAGCGGGTTGCCGCCTGCCGCGACGGCGGCGGACCCGATTTCATCATCGCGGTCGATGCCAATCGCGGCTGGCCGATCGCCGAGGCGGTCAAATTCGCCGGGCTGATCGAAAAATACGACATCCGCTGGTTCGAGGAGCCGTGCCATTGGTACGACGATGCCGCCGGCATGGCCGAGGTAAGGCAGCGCACGACGATCCCGGTCAATGCCGGGCAGAGCGAAATTTCCAGCCACGGCGTGCGCCGGCTGATCGCGGCCGGGGCGGTCGACATCATCAATTTCGATGCCTCGGAAGCCGGCGGCATCACCGAATGGCGGCGCGCCGCCGGGATGTGCCAGGTGCACGGCGTCGAGCTGGCGCATCACGAGGAACCGCAGATCGCGGTCCACATGCTGACGGCAGTGCCGAACGGCACCTATGTCGAATGCTTTCCCGACCCCGAGCGCGACCCGCTATGGGCCGGTTTTATCAAGAACCGGGCGGCGATCCGGGACGGCATCATCGAGGTGCCGCAGGGGCCTGGCTTCGGCCTCGAACTCGATTGGCAGCAGGTTGAAAAATACCGGCTCGACCGTTAAGCGTACCTCTGGCGGCAGTATTCGTGTCGACCCGCTGCCAATCTATGGATTGGGATACGCGGTCACAAATCGGGGCGTTGGGTCATTAGCGTCGATAAACCAGACGGTATCGACACACGGATTCCGGCCGTCCGGCGTCCTTAGCGAGCAACTGACGACGTAATTTTCGCCAAACCCATTCGGCTTTTGGCTCCTTACCTGATTTGCCAGAGCGTGGTCGAGCAATACTTGCTTCAGATCCGCCCAATTTGCATGGGCAAAACCCACGGAATTGAAGAACTTCGCCTTACCAGCGGCTTCTAGCGAGTGATTCGGGTTTAACAGGTATCGCGTAATTTTGGTGTCTGGAAGCATGGCGTTCGCCGCGTCCGGCAGTTGGCTCATACCCGCCGGATTTCGTCGGGTCTGAGGGTCACAAGACAATGAAACGGCTTCGCAAATTCTACCTCGTAACCTGCCCCGTCACGATAAACCATGACAACGGTACCGGTAGAACCTTCGGGCAATGTCTTGCCCTCGCCCTTGCACTCATGCGCCTGCCTCAGAGCCACCCTGCTCAGCTCGGGGATGGATGATTCCTTGCGCATCGAATTTCTCCCACTCCGCCCGCCTTCTAACGGAATGCCTAAGGTTTTAACACCACTGTTGGTTACAAAAGTTCTACGCGAGACAAAGAGGACGGATAAATGCGATTGGTCAGCCAACGCGGCAAGAAGTGGCCCGGCTTGCAGCCCAGAGCGGAACATCAATTTCGCAGAATTTCTAGGCTGTTAACCCCCCGCATGGTAAAAGACGGCCCGCCCCGGTGCTGCTGCTCCAGCGCACCCAGAGCATGCTCGGCGGCGTTGGCAATGTGGCGCGCAACATCGCGGCCCTCGGCGGCAGGGCGGTGTTGATGGGCCTCCTCGGGCAGGATCAGGCCGGGCAGGAAGTCCGCAATCTGATGCGCGAGACGGCGGGGATCGTCGATGCCCATGTCGCGAGCGCCAATCGGCCGACGATCTGCAAGACCCGCTTTATCGCTGGCCATCAGCAGCTGGTCCGGGTCGATGAGGAAAGCCCGCATGATCTGGAGGGCGAGGAAGAAACGGCGCTGATTACCGCGCTCGACCGTTACCTCGGCGATTGCGATGCGGTGATCCTGTCCGATTACGCCAAAGGTACGCTCGGGCCGAAGCTCATCGAGACGGCGATCGCGCGCGGCCGGGCGCTCGGCATCCCGGTGTATGTCGATCCGAAAACCACCGATTTCGCGCGCTACCGCGGCGCGACTTGCATCGCCCCGAACCTGAAGGAGCTGGCGGCAGCGGCGCAGATGCCGGTGGCAACCGACGCCGAAGTGATCGCGGCGGCGACCAAGGTCATGCGAGCCGCCGCGACCGACGCCATTCTGGCGACCCGCTCGGAAATGGGCATGGCGCTGGTCGAAGCTTCGGGCGCGGTGCAGCTCGAACCGGCGCGGGCGCGCGAGGTGTTCGACGTGTCGGGCGCCGGCGACACGGTCATGGCGGTGCTGGCGCTCGCCTGCGCGAGCGGCTATTCGCTGCCGCAGGCGATGCATCTCGCCAACACCGCCGCCGGGATCGCCGTCAGCAAGCTCGGCACCGCGACGGTCGAGCTCGACGAATTAATGCTCGAATTGTCGCGCGACGTGCGCGACAAGGACTGGCACCGCGCGAAATACTACAGCACCGAGGAAGCCGAGACGCTGGTGCGGCGGTGGAAAAGCCGCGGCCTCTCGGTGGGCTTCACCAATGGCTGCTTCGACGTGCTGCACGCCGGCCACATTGCATTGCTGGCGGCGGCGCGCGCCCAATGCGACCGGCTGATCGTGGCGCTCAACACCGATCGCGGCGTGCGCCGGCTCAAGGGGCCGGAGCGGCCGGTCAATGGCCTGACCGACCGGTCGGCGGTCATCGCTGCGGTCGAATCGGTCGATGCCGTCATCAGCTTCGATGAGGAGACGCCGATCGACCTCATCCGCCGGCTGAAGCCGGATGTGCTGGTCAAGGGCGGCGATTACACGATCGAGGGCGTCGTCGGCCATGAGGTGGTCGAGGCCAATGGCGGCCGGGTATTGCTCGTCGAGCTCGTCGAAGGACGCTCGACGACGCGGCTGATCGAGGCGATCCGCGCCACGCCCGCGGCTCCCGGCACCCGCGCTGCGCGTGCCTCGCGGGCGCGGTCGAAGGAGGACGCCGCCTGATGCACGTCGCCGGATGCTGATCGTCAAATGTTAGTCGTTACGGGCGGCGGCGGGTTTATCGGCTCGGTGCTCGCGGCCGAGCTCAACGAAGCCGGCCATGCCGATCTCGTTATCGTCGATCATTTCGGCAGCGGCGATAAATGGCGCAACATCGCCAAGCGCGAGTTTGCCGAGATCCTGCCGATCGACGGCTTGCTCCCGTGGCTCGAGCGGTTCGGCGGCGAAGTCGAGGCGGTGTTTCACCTCGGCGCGATCTCGGCCACGACCTTCACCGAC
>VAZR01000405.1:0-1550 GCA_005888515.1 Alphaproteobacteria bacterium
AACGTTGATACCGCCGGCGGTCGTCGTCAGGCTCAGGCCGCCGCTGCCGGCATCGACCGTTCCGTTGGTATTCAGCGTCTGGCCGTTGGTCAATGCGAACCCGCTGCTCGCCGTGAAGGCGCTGAGATTGCTGATCGCGTTCGCCTGGTTCAGTGCCACGCTCGAATTCGAGAAGCCGGTCACAACGCGACCAATACGACCTCCGGCAACATCTCGCTGACCAACACGGCGAGCCCGCTGACGGTGAGTCTGGTCAACCAGTTGAGCGGCGGGAGCGTGACGATCAGCAACAGTGGCGGCGCGCTGACCACCACCGGTGCGATCACCACGACTGGCGGCAGCATCACGCTCACCGCCGATTCGATAAGCTTCGGTGCGGCCGTCGATGCTGGCGCCGGGGTTGTCACCTTGCAGCCCTTCACGACCACACAGCCGATCGCGCTCGGCGTCGCGAGCAGCCCGGGCACGCTTGGGATCTCCGACTCCGATCTCGGCAATATCACCGCGTCGGTCGTGCAGATCGGCAATTCCAGCGACAGCGCCGGCATTGCAGTCAGCGGGGCGGTCACTCGCCATCCGGGTTATAGCACGCTGTCGCTGACGACGGGCGGCAGCATCACCCAGACCGCGCCGCTTTCGGTCGCCAACCTGGCGCTGCAAAGCGGCGCGGGCATCGCCTTGACCAATGCCGGCAATGCGACGGCGGCATCTTAGCAGCCAACATCCCGGCAGCAAGACTATCGCTGCTTGCAGCGCTCGGCGGTCATGGGAAAGAACCAGAAAATTATCGGTAGACGGGGAGGCAGACACCGCGCCCTATTGCGGCGCGGCAATGAGAAGCGCGGGGCGCACCGGCGGCACGCCCCGCTCCTCGGCGATCAGAGCGTCTTCATCTGCTCCAGATCGTATCCGACGGTATCGGATTGACCGGTCAGGCCGGCTTCCATCGGCTTAAAGGTCATCTTGATCTTGGTGAAGTTTAAGCTGATCGTCTCGGTCGGCATGTCTCCGCCGCTGCCCAGCGAGTAATGGCTCGGGCCGGTATTCTCCATCTCGTAGGTGAGAAAGGTCTCGATCTGATTCTTCACTGTAGTGGTGAACTTGATCGTGACCTTGGTGTCGAGCTTGCCGGCCACCGCTTCGAGGAAAATCTTCGGCGAGGATTTGTCGGTCACCTTGGTGATCGTGATCTCGCTGATGGTCGGCTCGCTGTGCTCCCGCGAGAGGGAGCCGCGAGCACCGGTGCCGAGCGAGCGTCCGACTCCCCACTGAAATGAGCTCAGCTCCATCCAGTTCTTGAAGCCCTCGGTGGTTACGGCCCCGTCGAGACTTCCATATTTCATATAGATGGCCATGGTAACCTCCCCTGCTCCGGTTTCGCCGTGACGATGACATCTATCAGAACCGGCCGGCCGGGGTCCATCCCCCCGTGCAGCGGCCGGTTAACCGCGCTTTTCCTTGATCGACCGTAAGCAGCTTTTCTTGGTTTAGGAGTATCCGTTACTAATCGTCCAAGTCAGACGAGCGTGTAGGAAAAGGATCCTGCCGCA
>VAZR01000405.1:1572-2774 GCA_005888515.1 Alphaproteobacteria bacterium
TGTTGCGCGCGCCGGATGCGGTCTCGGTGCAGCGCGCCGCGATCGCTTCGACCAGCGCCGGATCGTACTCGAAAGCCGCGCGGTAGGAATCATGGACGCGCTGGCGGATGCGGTTGAGCTGCAATTCGACGATCTGCCGGATAACTGCATCGGAGAGCGGCAGATACGGCACCAGCGTTACCCGGCCGAGAAACGCCGGTTTAAAAAATTTCAGCAGCTCGGGCGTCAGCGCTTCGCCGAGCGCTGCCGCATCCGGCGCCGTCTCCGGATCGGCGTACAGCTTGTCGATCAGCTCGTATCCGGCGTTCGACGTCATGATGATGACGCTGTTCTTGAAATCGATGTCGCGGCCTTCGCCGTCCTTCATGATGCCTTTGTCGAAGACCTGATAGAAGACGTCCTGGACGCCGGAATGCGCCTTTTCCATCTCGTCGAGCAGGATCACCGAATAGGGGCGGCGGCGCACCGCTTCGGTCAGGATGCCACCCTCGCCATAGCCGACATAACCGGGCGGGCTGCCCATCAGCAGACTGACCTTATGCTCCTCCTTGAACTCGCTCATGTTGATGACGGTCAGGTTCTGCTCCCCGCCATACAACAGATCGGCCAAGGTCAGAGCGGTCTCGGTCTTGCCCGTGCCGGACTGCCCGACGAATAGAAAGACGCCGATCGGTTTGCGCGGATCGGTTAATTTGGCGCGCGACGTGCGGATCGCCTGCGCCACCGCATCGAGAGCGTGCGGCTGGCCGACGACGCGCCGCTCCATCGCTTCCGTTAAATGGAGCACGGTGCGGATCTCGTCAGATTGCATGCGGCCGGCCGGGATACCGGTCCAGCTCTCGACGATCTCCGCGACCGCCTGACCGTCCACCACTGGGAAGATCAAGGGCCGCTCGCCCTGTATGCCGCGCAGCTCCTCGTTGCGCCCGGCGAGCCGCCGGCGAGCCGTGTCCTTGTCCTCCTGGTTCTCGGGATCCTCGATCTTGCCGCGGATCATTGCGATCTCTTCCGCGAGTTTCTTCTCTTTCTCCCATTGGGCTTGGAGAGTGCCGAGTTCCTCTTCGGCCTTTGCGCGTTCGCCGAGGAGGTCGGATTTGCGCGACTGATGGTCGGCGCCGGTCGCGATCTCGCGGTCGACGATCCTCAGCTCGGTGTCGATCAGGCTGATGCGGCGCTGACGGTCTTCGATCGCGGCCGGGCTA
>VAZR01000176.1 GCA_005888515.1 Alphaproteobacteria bacterium
ATCTGCAGGACGCCACCCCGATGACCTTGGGCCAGGAATGGTCGGGGTACGCAGAGATGCTGTCCGACAATCTCGACCGCATCGAGGATACGCTGAAAGGCGTCTACCGGCTGGCGCTCGGCGGCACCGCGATCGGCACCGGGATCAACGCCGCGCCCGGTTTTGCGGAAGCTGCGGCGGCCGAGATCGCTCGGCTGACCGGCCTCCCGTTTGTCACTGCGCCAAACAAATTCGCCGTGCAGGGTTCCCATGACGCGCTGGTGCAATTGTCCGGCACGCTTCGGACGCTTGCGGTGTCGCTCTACAAGATCGCCAACGACATCCGCCTCCTGTCGTGCGGGCCGCGGGCCGGCATCGCCGAATTGCTGATCCCCGAGAACGAGCCGGGCTCGTCGATCATGCCCGGCAAGATCAACCCGACCCAGGTCGAGGCGTTGACGATGATCGCGGTGCAGGTCATGGCAAACGACGTCGCGGTCGGCTTCGGCGGCGCCGGCGGCAATCTGGAGATGAATGTCTACAAGCCGCTGATGATCGCCAATATCGCGCAATCGATCACGATCCTGACCGGTGGGTGCGACAATTTCCGCAAATTCCTGATCGAAGGCGCGCAGCCGAACCGCCGCAAGATCGCCGAATATGTCGAGCGCTCGTTGATGCTGGTGACGGCGCTGGTCCCGGTGATCGGCTACGATAAGGCGGCGGCGATCGCGCATCATGCGATGGCGCACGACCAGACGCTGAAAGAGGCCGCGCTCGAGCTCGGCTTTGTCGATGAGGCGACCTTCGACCGGGTCGTCGACCCGGAGAAGATGGTAAAGCCGTATGTCGCCGCGAAAACCGGCTGAGCGGCATGTGCGCCGGAGCGACAGGATGACCGAGGCGCCGCCGCCGTTGCGCGGGTATGCGCGGCTGCGCGACCCGCGGCTCAATAAGGGCACCGCCTTCACCGAGGCGGAGCGCCGCGCCTACGGTCTGGAAGGACTATTGCCGCCCGCCGTCACCAATATCGAATTGCAGGTGGCGCGCCGGCATGCCGAAATCGCCAATCTCGACGACGATCTGCAGAAATATCTCGTGCTGACCGATCTGCAGGCGCGCAACGAGACGCTGTTCTACGCCGTCTTGATGTCGGACCCGGCGACCTACATGCCGCTGGTCTACACGCCGACCGTCGGCGAGGCATGCCAGAAATTCGCGCATATCTACCGGGAAGCGCGCGGCATGTACCTGCCGATCACCGCGCGCGGCCGGATCCGCGACGTGCTCGGCAACTGGCCGCAGCGGGACGTACGGTTCATCGTCGTGACCGATGGCGAGCGCATCCTCGGGCTCGGCGATCTCGGCGCCGGCGGCATGGGGATCCCGATCGGCAAGCTGGCGCTCTACACCGCCTGCGCCGGGGTACCGCCGCAATACTGCCTGCCGGTGGTGCTCGATGTCGGCACCAACAACGCCGCCCTGCTCGATGATCCGCTCTATCTGGGCTTGCGCCAGAACCGGGTGCGCGGCGCCGAGTACATGGAGTTTGTCGACGAGTTCGTCGATGCGGTGCAGGCGCTCTATCCGAAATGCTGCATCCAGTGGGAGGATTTCGCCAACCACAACGCGATCCCGATCCTGGCCCGCTATCGCGACAAGGTCTGCACCTTCAACGACGACATCCAGGGCACCGCCGCGGTCGCGCTGGCCGGCATCCTCGCCGCGGAACGCATCACCGGGATGAAGATAACCGACCAGCGGCTGCTGTTTCTCGGCGGCGGTTCGGCCGGTACCGGTATTGCCGAGCTGATCAGCCAGGCGATGGCGCGGGAAGGCATGGACATCGCCGAGGCCAGAAGGCGCAACGCGCTGTTCGACATCAACGGCCTGATCGTCAGCTCGCGGACCGATCTTGCCGATTTCCAGAAGCCGTTCGCGTTGGACCGCCCGCCGGTTGCCCACTTTGTCGAGGCGATCAAGGCGCTGCGGCCGACCGCCATCATCGGCGTCAGCGCGGTGCCGAAATTATTCACGCACGAGGTCGTCGCCGCGATGGCCGAGATCAACCGGCGCCCGATCATCTTCCCCTACTCGAACCCGACCTCGCGTTCGGAGTGCTCGGCGGAGGAAGCCTATCGCTGGTCCGACGGAAGGGCGATCTTCGCGAGCGGCAGCCCGTTCCCGCCGGTCGAGATCGGCGGCCGGCACTTCGTGCCAGGACAGGGAAACAACGTGTACATCTTCCCGGCGGTGGGCATGGCCGTCTTTGCCACCGAGGCCGCCCGCGTGACCGAGGACATGTTTGTTGTCGCCGCGAGGGCGGTGGCGGAACAGGTGAGCGACACGGATCTCGCGACGGGTCTCATCTACCCGCCGCAGAGCCGCATACTCGAAGCCTCGCTCTATGTCGCCGAACGGGTTGCCGCCTGCATCTTCGACCAGGGCCTCGCCCGGGTGAAGCGGCCGGCGGATATCGCCGAGCTGATCCGCGCCCGGGCTTACCGCCCGGTCTATCCCGAGTGAGCCAGCCGGCCATTTACCACATCCAGGGGTTGCGAAACCGGTCGGCCTGCCATTAGCCTGCAACGGACCGCCGGAAAGGCGGCCGCCGGCGCCAAAGCGCCGGATCAACGAGGGCAGGATCGGAGCGATGCCGGCATATGGGCGTCGACGCGCGGCGGCTGCGGCCTGCGGGCTCGCCGCGGCTTTGGGCTTGGTGGCGCCATCCTTCGCGGGCTCTGCGACGGCTCCGCTCGGTGTTTCGCTGACGATCAACGCGGGATGCACTGTTTTGGCGCCGAGCGGCCCGGCCAAACCGGTGGCCAATGTTAACTGCACCAGCAGCGTTCCTTATAGCGTCACGCGATACAGAGTTCTCGATATCGCGCCCAACACCAAAGGGATGGTTCTGACGGTCACTTATTAGGTGTGCAGATTTATTATTAACGGGCGGTCGGTTGCCAGTGCGCGCGGCCGTTCATGACTGGCCGTAAACTCCGCCTTAACCAGCCTGCGCCCACCTTCCCGCCCGCAACACTGTGGGGGAAGCACGGTGGCCCAGGTAGTACTGAGCGAGGAACAGAAAGACGTCGTGCGGCGCTATGTGACCGCGTGGCGGCGCTGGCGGCCGGGCATCCGGGCCTTCGCCCGGCTCGAAGACGATCTGGCGAAACGCTACGACATTCTCGTCGACGGGATAGCCGTCGATAACCGGCCGGGCCGGCCGGTCATTACTGCCGACGAGAAGGACGGCAAGTTCCACGCCGCGATCTTTCGCAACGATGACGGGGCGGTGCCCGACATGACCGCCGACGAGTTGGAGCAGACCCGGCAGTTCATCATTCACGGCGAGGGCACCGTGCCGATCCGCAAATGGCGGGAGCGCAAGCTCGAGGCCCGCATCGGCGCTGCGCACCACGACGAGACCGATTTCCCGCCCCTGCCCCCGGCAGCGTAATACCGAACTGGCCTACCCTGCGGGCGTCACGCCGGCTCTCGCCGGCGCATACTCCTTCCCGACTCTATGCCGCACGCTTTCCCACCGAGCCTCGGCAACACACCCCGTAAAGAGAAAGGGCCGACCCCGGGGCCGGCCCTTTCGCCTTCTCCTTGAGGGGATCGAATTCGCGGCTAAGAGGCGTTGCCGCCGGCAACCAGAGCCAGTTTGCTGCGCTTGTGCCGCGGCCCTTTGCGCGTCGCGTGCGCCGGCTCCTCGTGCATCTCGTCGAAATCCAATGCGCCGGTCGCGAACAGCCCGGGTAGCCCGTCATTCCGGATCGCCATCTCCAGCGCCTTGCGATTGTGGCGATCGGCCGGCCAGTCGTGCCAATGCTTATCGCGAAGGCTGCGCAGCCGGGCGATCATCCCGTCGACGGCCTTCGGCGAGAACAAGCAGATCTCCTCGATCTTGACCATCATCAGAGAACCGTTGTTGTCGTACTCCAGTTTGTACATGCCATTCCTCCTTGCGGCCGGGGATGGCCGCGCCGGAGGGCAGCCTAGGTAAGGCTGTTAAACCGCAGGTTAACGATGCCGGCGCGAAACCGCCTTCCTTATGCGCATTAGGCGGGTTTGTTGCGGAGACTTGGGATAATGCCGAGAAACCCAAGTAAATCCTTCGCATTCCTTCGCGACTGTTGCAACAAAGCCAGCCCGAAACCGGCCGCGGATGGCGTCCTTTGGTTAATCGATCGTCTAAAGGGGAATGGTGCCCAGGGGCGGAGTTGAACCACCGACACACGGATTTTCAGTCCGTTGCTCTACCAGCTGAGCTACCTGGGCACGCGCGCGGGCGGCTTATAGAGCTGTGATCGGCGGCTGTCCAGCGCATCCCCCGGCGGCGATCGCCGATGGCACACCAAACGCCCCGCCAAACGCCTCGCCCATATCGCTGGATTTGCGCGGCCGGAGCGGCGCACAGTGCGGCATATGTCCGAGCATCTCGAATTGCTGATCCCCGAACGCCGCATCCGCGCCCGGGTCGCCGCGCTCGCC
>VAZR01000177.1 GCA_005888515.1 Alphaproteobacteria bacterium
TACGGCACCGGGGCGATCTTCGGCTGCCCGGCGCACGATCAGCGCGATCTCGAATTCGCCCGCAAATATGAATTGCCGGTGCTTCCCGTCGTGTTGCCGCCGGGGAAGGATCCGGCGCGCTTCACGATCGGCGACGACGCCTATGTCGAGGACGGCACGATCTTCAATTCCGATTTTCTCGACGGCCTCTCGGTCCCCGACGCAAAGCGCGCGGTCAGCGAACGCCTCGAACAGCTCGGCCGCGGCGAGCGGACGATCGCCTACCGGCTGCGCGACTGGGGCGTGTCGCGGCAGCGCTATTGGGGCTGCCCGATCCCGCTGATCCATTGCGCCAAATGCGGCATTGTCCCGGTGCCCGAAGCGGATCTTCCGGTGACCCTGCCGCGGGACGTCAGCTTCGATCAGCCGGGCAACCCGCTCGACCACCACCCGACCTGGAAACATGTCAGTTGCCCGCGCTGTCACGGCCCGGCGCAGCGCGAGACAGACACGCTCGATACCTTCTTCGATTCCTCCTGGTACTTCCTGCGCTTCTGCTCGGCCCGCGCGCCGGTCGCCTTCGAGCGGTCGGCGGCGGAATATTGGATGCCGGTCGATCAGTATATCGGCGGCGTCGAGCACGCCGTGCTGCACCTGCTTTACTCGCGCTTTTTCACCCGCGCCTTGAAGCGCTGCGGCTATCTCGATCTCGACGAGCCTTTCGCCGGCCTGTTCACCCAGGGCATGGTCCTGCACCAGACTTACCAGAACAGCGGCGGCGAATGGCTGTTCCCAGAGGAGGTCTCGACCGACCAGGCCGGCCAATCGGTTGATAAGGCAGGCCATCCGGTGATTGCCGGACGTCTCGAAAAGATGAGCAAATCCAAGAAGAACGTGGTCGGCGTCGACGACATCGTCGACACCTACGGCGCCGATACGGCGCGGCTCTATCTGCTGTCGGACAGCCCCCCTGAGCGCGACCTCGAATGGACCGCGACCGGCATCGAGGGCATCTGGCGCTACGTCAACCGGCTGTGGCGCCTGGTGTCGGAGCCCGCCGCCGCACTGCCGCTGCCGGGCTGCGCGATGCCGAACCGCCTGTCGGCGGCGCTGATCGCGACCCGTCGCCACATCCACAAGACGATCGCCGCGGTCACCGACGATCTCGACAAATTCCGCTTCAACCGAGCCGTCGCGCGCATTCGCGAGCTGACCAACGCGCTCGAGGACCTGCGGGCCGGCGAGCCCAGCGCGGGCGCGGTGCTGCGCGAGGGGCTTGAAGCGGCCACGCGCCTGATCGGCCCGATGATGCCGCATCTCGCCGAGGAGATGTGGCAAACCCTTGGACATACGGAGCTGATCGCCGACACGCCCTGGCCGAAAGCCGACCCCGAACTGGCCCGCGACGAGCAGGTCACGATCGCGGTGCAGGTCAACGGCAAGCTGCGCGGCACGGTCGAATTGCCGCGCGACGCCGCGGCCGGCGATGTCGAGCAGGCGGCGCTCGCCCTGCCGCAGGTCGCCAATCAGCTGGCCGGCCGCCCCCCAAAAAAAATCGTCGTCGTGCCCAACCGCATCGTGAACCTTGTGGCCTGAATGGCCGCTCGCCGCGCCCTGCTAGCACTGGCGCTAGGCGCCCTGCTCGCGCTCCCTGGCTGCGGCTGGGAGCCGCTTTACGCCGACCGCGAGACCGGCCCGGCCGACCTCGAGTTGCGCGCGATCAAGGTCGACCCGATCGCCGAGCGCATCGGCCAGCGACTCGCTTTGGCATTGCGTGAGTCGCTGAACCCGGACGGCGCGCCGGCCCCGCAGCGCTATCGGCTCAGCACCCTGCTGACGGTATCGCGCGCCGATCTCGGCCTTCAGCAGACCGGTCTCGGCAGCCGCGGCAAGCTCGACGCCACCGCGTCTATCACGTTGCGCGACATCAGGACCGGCGCGCCGCTCCTCTCTGCGTCGAGCCATGCCGTCGAGTCCTTCGACATCGTCGCCAATGAATATGCCGCCGTTGTTGCCGAGGACGACGCCCGCACGCTCGCCGTTGAAGAACTCCGGCGCGATATCGTAACCCAGCTGACGCTGTTTCTACAGCGCCGCGCCGCCGAAACGCCAACACTCCGGAAGCCGTGAAGCTTTCCGCCGGGCAAATCGAGGGGTTTCTGCGCCGGCCCGACCCGCGGACCCGCGCCGTCTTGCTGTTCGGCCCCGATGCCGGGCTGGTGCGCGAGCGCGCCGATACGCTGGCGCGGGCGATCTGCCAGGATTTGCGCGACCCTTTCCGCATCGCCGAGTTGACCGGCGCGATCCTCGCCGCCGATCCGGCGCGGCTGATCGATGAGGCGGCGCAGATCAGTCTGATGGGCGGACGGCGCGTCGTCCGGCTGCGCGAGGCCGGCGATACTCTGGCGCCGCTCTTCGCCCGCTTCCTTCCCGATGCCGCCGGCGACGCGCTGGTCATTGTCGAAGCCGGCGATCTGCCGGGCCGCTCAGCCCTGCGCCGCATCTTCGACGAAGCGCCGCAGGGGGCAGCGATCGGCTGCTACCCCGATAACGCCCGTGATTTGGCCGCGGTGATCCGCGACACGTTTGCCGCGCACCGTATCGCCGCCAGTCGAGACGCCGTGGCGTTCCTCGTCGGCCATTTGGGCGGCGACCGGCTGCTGACCCGCGCCGAACTGGAAAAGCTGACCCTCTATGCCGGCCAAGACGGTCATATCGAGTTGGCCGACGCGCAGGCGGTGGTCAGCGACAGCGCCGCGCTGTCGCTCGATGACGCGATTCTGGCGGCGGCCGAGGGCGATGCCGCGGCGCTCGACCGCGCCCTCGCCCGCGTGTTTCAGGAGGGCGAATCGGCGGTCACGATTATCCGCGCCTTGCTGCGCCATCTGCAGCGGCTGCATGTCCTGTCGGCCCAGTTCGCTGGCGGCGCCTCGATCGACACGGTGATCCGCGGCGCCCGGCCGCCGATTTTTTTTGTGCCGCGAAGCGCTGTTCGCGATCGCCCGAATAGCGCGCGCTGCGGCCCGGTCAGCCGCAGCGTAACAGGGCCAGGATCCGGTCGAGCTGGTCGAGGCTCGCGTAATGCAGCGTCAGGGAACCGCCGCGCCCCTTTGGCGTCAGCGTCGTGCGCAATCCGAGCGTCGCGCCGAGTTCGCGTTCGAGCGCCAGCGTGTCGGCATCGCGCGGCTGCCGTTGACGCGGTTCCGGCCGCGCGGCGCGCCGGCGCACCAAAAGCTCGGTGGCGCGGACATTCAGACCGCGCCGCACGACCTCACCAGCCAGCGCGGCGGGATCCGGGGCCGCGAGCAGGGCGCGGGCATGGCCCGCGGTCAGCGCTCCCTCTTCGAGCTGATGCTTGACCGCCGGCGGCAAACCCAGCAATCGCAACGTATTCGCCACGTGGCTGCGGCTCTTTCCGATGGTTTCGGCGAGTTCGGCCTGGTTCCGCCCGAACTCACGCATCAGCCGGTTGTAGGCCTCGGCCTCCTCCAAGGGCGTCAGATCCTCGCGCTGCAAATTCTCGACCAGCGCGATCTCCAGTACTTCGGAATCGCCAAACGGCCGGATCACGACCGGCGCCTCGTGCAGCCCGGCGCGCTGCGCCGCGCGCCAGCGCCGCTCGCCGGCCACCAGTTCGAAATTCGCTCCTGAATCGGCCGAATAGCCGATCGCGTCCTCGATCGGCCGCACCAGCAGGGGCTGGATCACGCCTTTTTCGCGGATTGATTGGACCAGCCCGTCGAGCTCGGTTTCGGCAAAGCGGCGCCGCGGCTGGAAGGGCGAGGGGCGGATCGCCTCGATCGGCACCGTCCGCGGCGCTCCCGGACCGGACAGAACCCGCGCCCCTTCCTCGCCGAGCAGCGTCGCCAGGCCGCGCCCGAGCGGCATGCGTTTCGGACCGTCGCTCATGCCGCCGCCCCCTGACTCTTGCCGACTGGGCTCTCGCCGGTGCTACGGGTGCCGGCTCTTTGGTCCAGCATCTCGGCAGCGAGCTGGATATAAGCCTGCGACCCGGCGCAGCGCGGGTCATAGAGCAGTACCGGAAGGCCATGGGACGGCGCCTCCGATACCCGGACATTACGCGGAATCGTCGTGGCATAGACCTTCTTGCCAAAATGGCGCCGCACATCGGTGGCGACCAGATCGGTCAAATTGTTGCGCTGGTCGTACATTGTCAGCAGCACCCCTTCGAGCGCCAGACGCGGGTTCAGCCCTTGTTGCACCCGCTCGATCGTGCGCATCAGTTGGGCCAGCCCTTCGAGCGCGTAGAATTCGCATTGCAACGGCACGAGCACGCTATCGGCGGCGGCCAAGGCGTTGATCGTCAGGAGATTCAACGATGGCGGGCAGTCGATCAGCACCTCGTCGAAAACCCCGACCTGGCCGCGCAGCGCGCGCGCGAGCAGAAACTCGCGCCGGTTTTCCTGGGCCATCTCCAATTCGATACCGGCGAGGTCCGGCGATCCCGGTACCAGGAACAGGCGCAGCACGACGGTCGGCACCATCGCCGCGTCAAGCTCGCTGTCGCTGCGCAGCAGATCGTAGGTCGTCAGCCCGCGGACGGCCGTGGCAAGCCCTAGTCCGGTGCTGGCATTGCCTTGCGGATCGAGATCGACCAGCAAAACGCGGCGGCCGGCTTCGGCGAAGGCGGTCGCCAGATTGACCGCCGTCGTGGTCTTGCCGACACCACCCTTTTGATTAGCGATTGCAATGATGCGCGCGCGGCGCCCCCCGGCTGCGGCGCGCGACTCAGCCTCCCCCTTCAGGCTCACGGGTGACCTGCTCCAATTTGAGGATGACCCCCCTCGGGTCGGCCCGGCTGGGATGCCGCGCCGCGGTCATTCTCCAACTCGCACGCGCTGCGGTCAATTCGTCAGCGGCGTGCTCGCCTTTCAGGAACAGGCAGACCGTGTTTGGTCCGATAAACCCTTGCGCTAGCGCCAGAAGTTTATCGAGCGGCGCGCAGGCACGCGCCGTTACAATATCGACCGGCCGCCGCTTCGCGCTCTCGATTCGGGAATCGACGATCTTGACCGGCGCGCCCGCGATACGGGCCGCCTCCCGCAGAAACACGCATTTGCGCTTGTCGCTTTCGATCAGCGCGACCCCCTGCACACCGAGGATCGCCAATACCAGCCCGGGAAACCCCGCGCCGCTGCCGAGATCAACGAGGCTGCGTGCCTTGTCCGGGATAAACGGCAGCAGCTGCGCCGAATCGAGAAAATGTCGCCGCCACAGATCGCCGAGCGTGTTGCGGCTGACGAGGTTGATCCGGCCCGACCAGCGCTTCAGAAGCTCCGCGTACGCCTCCAGCCGCGCCAATGTTTCACGTGAAACACCGGTCAGCGCGGCAAAGCCGTCGGGAGTGAGCGCCGTGGTCAATTACATCACGCGGCGCGCGGTTCCGGGCGGCGCTTGACGTATTGCAACAGGGCCACCAGCGCCGCCGGCGTCACCCCCGAGATCCGCGCGGCGGCGCCCAGGGTCGCCGGCCGGGCGGTCGCCAGCTTGCCGCGGATCTCCGCCGACAACCCGCCGACCGCGCCGTAATCGAGCGCCGCAGGCAATAGCAGCGCCTCGTCGCGGCGGAACGCGGCGATGTCACGCGCCTGGCGTTCGAGATAGCCGGCATACCGCGCGTCGATTTCGAGCTGCTCCGCGATAGCCGGCGCTATCGCACCGAGTTCCGGCCAAATCGCCGCGAGCCGCGCCGTGTCTACACCGGGATGCGCCAACAACTCCGCGGCCGAGCGGGCGATTCCATCGGCATTGACCATAATCCCGTGACGCCGCAGCGCCGTCGGGCTCAGCTGCAGCTCCGCCGCCAGCCCGCGCGCCTCGTCGAGCGCCGCCATCTTCCCGGCAAAGACCTGGCCTCGCTCCCCCCGGACCGCGCCATATGCCAGCCCGATCGGGGTCAGCCGCTGATCGGCATTATCGGCGCGCAGGATCAGCCGGTATTCCGCCCGCGAGGTGAACATGCGGTAGGGCTCGGCCGTGCCGCGGGTCACCAGATCATCGATCAGCACGCCGATATAGGCGTCAGCTCGATCAAGCACGAGCGGTTCCGTGCCCGACGCAGACAGTGCCGCGTTGATGCCGGCGATCAGCCCCTGCGCCGCCGCCTCCTCATAGCCGGTCGTGCCGTTGATCTGGCCGGCAAGATAGAGACCCGGCACGCGACGGGTCTCCAAGCTTGGGTACAGTTCGCGCGGATCGACATAATCGTATTCGATCGCATAACCTGGCCGCCGCATGACCGCGCGCTCAAGCCCTGGAATGGTCGCGATAAAGGCGGCCTGCGCGTCGCGCGGCAAAGAGGTCGAGACGCCGTTCGGGTAGATCGTATCGTCGTCGAGGCCTTCCGGCTCAAGGAAGATCTGGTGCCGCTCGCGTTCGGCAAAGCGCACCACCTTGTCCTCGATCGACGGGCAGTAGCGCGGTCCCACCCCGGTGATGTCGCCCCCGTAAAGCGGCGATCGGCCGAGATTGGCGCGGATGATCGCATGCGTCCGCGGATTGGTCTCCGTGATATGGCAGACGATCTGCGGCGTCGTGATCTCGCGGATCAGGAACGAGAACGGCACAGGCGGGTCGTCGCCGGGCTGCACCTGAAGCCCCGCCCAGTCGATCGTCTTGCCATCGAGCCGCGGCGGCGTGCCGGTCTTCAGCCGGCCAAGCGCAAAACCGCAGCGCCGCAGGGTCTGGGACAGCCCGAGCGACGGCGCCTCGCCGACCCGGCCGGCCGGGATCTTCTCCTGGCCGATATGAATGAGCCCGCCGAGAAACGTGCCGGTCGTCAACACGACCCGCCCGGCGTCGAGCCGCCTTCCATCGCCGAGCACGAGCCCGGCGACCCGGCCGGCATCGTCGAGAATCAAATCCTCGGCCCCACCCTCGACAATTGTCAGACCCGTGATCTCGTCGAGCAACTCGGCCATTGCGCGGCGGTACAGCTTGCGGTCCGCCTGAGCGCGCGGTCCGCGCACCGCCGCCCCCTTGCTGCGGTTCAGCATGCGGAACTGGATGCCGGCGCGATCGATCGCGCGGCCCATGAGGCCGTCGAGCGCATCGATCTCGCGGACCAGATGGCCCTTGGCGAGACCGCCGATCGCCGGGTTGCACGACATCTCGCCGATCGTCGCGCGGCTGTGCGTTAAGAGCGCCGTACGGGCGCCGACCCGCGCCGCGGCGGCCGCCGCCTCACAGCCGGCATGCCCGCCCCCGATCACGATGACGTCGTACTTAACCATGGCCTCGCTCATGGCCGCGGAATGTAAGAACCGGCTCCCGCCCTGTCGAGGTTTCACGTGAAACACCAGGATTGACGACGGCCGCCGTATAACGATGTTACTACATCGAATCGGAAAGGAAGGCGGCGATGCGGGCGGCAATACGGAAACTGGGCAATTCGTCGGGGGTCATCATTCCGAAATCAATGCTGACCGAAATTGGGGTCGTGGCGGGCGATACGGTTGACCTCTCCCTGGAAGACGGCCGAATTACAATTGCGCCGATCAAGCGGCGGCCCCGTGAGGGCTGGGCCGACGCGTTCGATCAAGTCGAGGAACTCGGAGACGAAGACCGAGCATGGCTTGAATTTGGCAACCAGGGCGAGGACGAGCTGACGTGGTGAACCAAAGCCGTCAGTCGGCCATTCCCGACGTCGTACGCGGGGACGTGTGGCTTGTTGCGCTGGACCCGACCATCGGCAGCGAAATTCAGAAAACGCGGCCCTCCCTGATCGTGTCGCCGGCGGAAATGAACAACCGCTTACGCACCGTTATAGCGGCACCGATGACGACCGGTAGCCGACCCGCTCCGTCACGCATTCCGGTACGGTTTCAAGACCCGACTCGGCACAGTGCGGCCAGATACCCTCGCCACCACACTGGCCATACTGCGCGAAATCTTCGAAGAGTGATGCCGTTCATTTCCCGAGGCAGAAATCGGCGAAGATCACGTCGAGCAGATCCTCGACATCGACCCGGCCGGTGATGCGGCCGAGGCTGCGCCACGCGAGGCGCAGATCCTCGGCGCGTAATTCCGGCAATTCGGCCGCGAGCGAGCGGTGCAGCGCGGCCAAAGCCGTTTCGAGCGCTTCGCGATGTCGCGCCCGGGTCAGCACCGGCGCGGCGGTGTCGTAGGTTTGCGCAATTCGCGAGGCGAGGGCGGCGATCAATTCCGGCAGGCCGTCGCCGGTCAGAGCCGAAACCGGGATGGCATCGCTCCGGACGGCATCGCGATCCGCCGCGAGATCGATCTTGTTGGCGACGAGCAGCGTGTCCGCGCCGGGCCAAGCGGCGGCGCCCCCGGCATCCTGCGGCCGCGTCGCGTCGAACACGAACAGCCGCAATTCGGCCTCCTCGGCACGCTTCAGAGCGCGGCGCAGGCCCTCCTGCTCGATGACATCGGCGCTGTCGCGCAATCCGGCGGTGTCGGCCAGCACGACCGGATAGCCGGCGAGGTCGACCGCCACCTCGATCACGTCGCGCGTCGTGCCGGCGATCGGCGAGGTGATCGCCGCCTCCCGTCGTGCCAACTGGTTCAACAAACTTGATTTTCCGGCGTTCGGCGGGCCGATGATCGCGACCGCGATGCCGTCGCGCAACCGCTCGCCGCGGTGCCCGTCGGCGAGATGGCCGGCGATCTCCTCGGCTAGATGCCGGCTCCCCTCCGCGACCTCCGTCTCGATCGCCGGCGGCAATTCCTCGTCGGGAAAATCGATCGCCGCTTCGAGATGCGCCAAGAGGCGCAACAACCGCTCGCCCCAGCCGCGATAGATCTCGCCGAGCCGGCCATCGAGCTGGCGCAAGGCCTGGCGGCGCTGCGCCTCGGTTTCGGCGGCGGCGAGATCGGCGACCGCCTCGGCTTGGGTCAGATCGAGCTTGCCGTTCAGAAAAGCGCGGCGGGTGAACTCGCCGGGCTCGGCGAGCCGCAGGCCCATTCGGCTGAGCGCCGCCATGATTGCCGCCAGCACGCCACGGCTGCCATGCAATTGCAATTCGGCGACATCTTCGCCGGTAACGCTGTGCGGCGCCGGGAACCACAGCGCCAGGCCGTCATCCAGATCCTCGCCGCTGTCGGGATCGCGGAACCTGACATGCCGGGCAAGCCGCGCCGGCGGCAATTTTCAAGCGAGCGCGCGCAAGGCCGGGCCCGCTTCGGGCCCGGACAGGCGGATGATCGCGATGGCGGCGCGCCCGGCGGCGGTCGCCGGCGCGTAGATAGTATCGGAAGGAGGCTCGCCGGCCCTCAGTGCTTCGGCGGTAGCTGGTCGGGCGTCAGCATCAACCGCTTGACCCGGCCGCCATTTTTCAGATGCGTCTCGACGATCTCGTCGATGTCTTGCGTGTTTTCGTAGCGGTACCACACGCCCTCGGGATAGATCACCATGTTGGGCCCGTACTCGCAGCGATCTAGGCAGCCCGCGGCGTTGCACCGGATGTTCTCGATGCCCAGCTGCCGCGCCTTCTCGCGCATATAGCCGCGCAATTTCTCGACGCCGCCGGCCTCTGCGGCGCGGACCGAGCACGAACCGCGCGGATGCCCCTCCGCCCGCACATTGGTGCAAATGAAGATATGACGATTATAAAACAGCCGCGGATCGGCGGGCGCATCTGACATTCGGGCTCTCTCCGAGGATATGGCGAGCGGAGCGGCTGACGCGGTCCGCCGTTCAGGGTCTAAGATAGGCTCGAAACGTACCGCGTCGAGCTGCGTTCGGCAACCAATCGCGGCGCACGGCTTCGGAGTTGTACCGCATGTACCAGAACCGCCTCGGCGAGGAGACGAGCCCTTACCTGTTGCAGCACAAGGAAAACCCGGTGCATTGGCAGGCCTGGGATGCCGACGCGCTGGCCGCCGCCAAGACCGAGGACAAGCCGATTCTGCTCTCGATCGGCTATGCGGCGTGCCACTGGTGCCATGTGATGGCGCATGAGAGCTTCGAGAACCCGCAGATCGCCGCGGCGATGAACGACAAGTTCATCAACATCAAGGTCGACCGCGAGGAGCGGCCCGATCTCGACGCGATCTACCAGAACGCGCTGGCCTTGATGGGCGAACAGGGCGGCTGGCCGTTGACGATGTTCCTGACCCCCGAGGGCGAGCCGTTCTGGGGCGGCACCTACTACCCGCCCGAGCCGCGCTGGGGCCGGCCCGGCTTTCCGCAGGTGCTCGATGCGATCAGCGCCGCCTACCGCCAGGACCGCGACAACGTCATGAAAAATGTCGTCGCGCTGCGCGACGCGCTGAAGCGGCTGGAGCAGCCACAGCGCGGCGACGGCGTCGCGCCGGAATTGTTCGACAGTATCGCCGAGCGCCTGTTGCGCGAGGTCGATCCGCTGAACGGCGGCATCGGCCACGCCCCGAAATTCCCGCAATGCGGCATCTTCGAGCTCCTATGGCGCGGCTGGAAGCGCTCCCGCCGCGACCCCTATCGCGAGGCGGTCACCCGCACGCTGACGACGATCTCGCAGGGCGGCATCTACGACCATCTCGGCGGCGGCTATGCCCGCTATGCGACCGACGCGCGCTGGCTGGTGCCGCATTTCGAGAAGATGCTGTACGACAACGCCGAATTGACGAGCCTGCTGACCCTGGTCTGGCAGGAGACCCGCGATCCGCTCTACGCGCAGCGCGTCGCCGAGACAATCGGCTGGCTCGAACGCGAGATGACCCACCCCGAGGGCGGCTTCTACAGCAGCCTCGATGCAGACAGCGAGGGCGAGGAGGGGAAATTCTACGTCTGGTCCGAGGCCGAGATCGATGCGGTGCTCGGCGAGCGTGCCGCTCTGTTCAAGCGGTATTACGACGTCACCGCCGAGGGCAATTGGGAGGGGCACAATATTCTGAACCGACTGCAGTCTCCCGATCTCGCCGACGACAAAACCGAAGCCGAGCTGGCGCGCTGCCGCGAGTTGCTGCTGAAGGTGCGCGAGCCGCGGGTGCGGCCAGGGCTCGATGACAAGATCCTGGCGGATTGGAACGGGCTGATGATCACGGCTTTGGCCGAAGCCGGGCTTGCCTTCGACCGCGCCGAGTGGACCGCGCTGGCGTCGCGCGCCTTTGCCTTTATCCGCGATCAGATGACCGGCCCGGACGGGCGCCTGCGCCACAGCTGGCGCGAGGGCAGGGCGCGGCATCCCGCGACGGTCGATGATTATGCCAATCTGTGCCGCGCCGCGCTGGCGCTGCACGAAGCCACCGCCGACCCGGCTTATCTCGCGCAGGCGAAAGCCTGGGTCGCGGTGCTCGACCGGCATTACTGGGACAATCAAGGCGGCGGCTATTTCTTTGCCGCCGACGACACGACCGATTTGATCGCCCGCGCCAAGACCGCCTCCGATGCCGCGGTGCCGGCCGGCAACGGCACCTTGGTCGGCGTGTTGACCCGGCTCGATCTGCTGACCGGCGATGATGGCTACCGCCGCCGCGCCGAAGCCATCCTCGGCGCGTTTTCCGGCGAGCTCGGGCGCAATTTCTTCCCGTTCGCGACCCTGATCAACAACGCCGAACTGGCGCAGAAACCGGTGCAGATCGTGCTCGCCGGCGATCCGGCCGACGCCGGCTTCGCGGCGTTGCGGCGCGCGGTCTATCAGGTTTCGCTGCCCAATCGGGTCATGCTCGCCGTCAAGCCGGGCGAGGCGTTGCCGTCCAGCCATCCCGCGACCGGCAAAGGCCTCGTCGCTGGTCGCCCCGCCGCCTATGTCTGCGAAGGCCCGGTCTGCTCGCTGCCCCTGACGGTCCCGCAAGCGCTGACAGATGCCCTGGGCGAACTACGCTAGAACCGAGAAAACTCCGGAATTATGTAACCGTCTCCACATCGGCGGTTAACCGGGCCGCTAACTAGCATCCCCGCGTTCTACAGGCTGTGTATTGAACAGCGGGAATTTTGGTCCAACGATCCTGTATAATTCCGCCACGACAGCGCGATACCGACGCTGCCGCGCAACGGAAGCGCGAGATGGCTGATTACGATTTTAGCGACGCGGCACTGATGGGGCATGTCGTGTCGATAAGCCTAGTCACCAAGCTGCTAGAAAAAGGCATTATTTCGCCTGCCGACGCATCTGATTTGCTTGACGATGCTCTGTTGAGGTTGGAGGAATGGCAGGCGAGGTTCCCTGAGCACCAGCCGTATTTTGAGATTGCACGCGCCACTCTTTCAGAATTTGTAGACGCCGTTCGACCCACGACGAAAAAACGGAACGAGTAATATCCTTGGCGTTCGGCATGGCTACGGCCTCCACTTCAGGCGTACCGGAGCGTACCTCAGAGAATCGATTCGCATCCTGCGTTGTTTCCGCGCTATCCCCGATATTCATGCTTTCGCTAGTGGCTGAATTATCGGGAGCCACTACGTTTGCTGCGCCGCGCTTGGAATTGGGTGAATTGTGGGGATAAGTGCGCCGCTCCGCCTGCTGTTTCATCATGACAACCGCCCCCGTTTCCTGTAGCGTGTTCCAGCTACACGGCTGAACGGCAGCCATCATCTCCGGGCGCGGGGCTGGCACCCCTAGTCCAATCTTCATCATAGCACGATTCCGGCGCGCAAGGGCGCGCCGATCTGCTTTTTATTCCCCGGCAGCGAGCGGAAGACTCGCGACGCCGATCGCTTCCATGATTTGGAGGAAGAACACCGCCGAGAAACCGCCTGACGCGATCTTGACCACTGTATCTGGTCCGAGCATTGCTCAGGTGAGACAGCTACATAAGTGCGGAAAACTCAGCCTCGTTTAGATCGGAAGCGCCACGGCAGTAGCGGCATCCACCACAATGCCGGGTCGTTGTTGAGCGCATGCCAAAGGCTGCCGGGCCAACGACGAACCAGTGTTGCAAGCCGATCAGCGGTCGCAGCGATCGGGCCCGCACTGCCCATGCCCGGCAGATCCAGTTGCGTTAATCGCCGGCCCTGCGGCTTTCGCCACGTATAAAGCGCGACCGCTGCGACGATCACCACCCCGATAATGATGATGGAATAATGGAAAATTACGCCCAGAGCCACGGTTACCAGCGTGGCGCCGGCGCCTGTCAGCGACCAGCCCAATCCCTGCCAAAAGCCGATTGTGGCGTAGCCAGCAGCGTACGCGCCAACCCGCACGGCCTTCCGATCATCCATGCACACCCCCCATTTCTCGGATGTACGAATGAAATTATTCGCCTCCTCGGTAAATGAGCGGTGAATGGCGGAACCTCCTTGTGGCCGGGCTGGTTTTGCACAAAATCGCGTCGCGGCTTGATGAAACGTGGCTCCTCCCCCGCGGAGCGGGGGAGGTGGCGAGCGACGCGAGCCGAAGGGGGCAGAGCTGGCACTTCTTGCGTGCCTAGAGCTCTCTCGATTCCGTGTGCGTTTTTCGGGCCCCACGCCCCCTCCACCATGCTTCGCATGGTCCCCCTCCCCCGCGGCGCGGGGGAGGAACCAGCAGTGCCTTTTTTGCAAAGCCGGCCGGGCTTGTCGCGGCCACCCAAATCTTCGTTTGAAATCCACCACGAAGGCACGAAGCACACGAAGCCGCTGGTGCGCGTCCGTTTTTCGTGCCCTTCGTGTCTTCGTTATTCAAAGATGTCGGTGCCCGGCACAAGGCCGGGCGGGGGACTTTTGCAGATGCCGCGCGCTTCAGTCGATCCTGAGCAGCGCCGGCAATTGGGCGACGCTCGGCAGGAGGTGCGTGTGCGGCGTTTTCCCGAGCGTCTCGGCATCTGCCGCGCCGCTCAACACGCCGATGACCCAGCCCGCGCCGGCATTCGCGCCGGCCCGCAGGTCGAGGATCGTGTCTCCGATCGCCGCGACCCGCGCCACCGGCTCGACCCGCGTCTTCTGCATCGCCTGAAAGATCAGATACGGTGCCGGGCGCCCGGCCGGCACCTCGTCGGGGTAGACGACCGCATCGAACAATTCGCCCCAGCCGCAATGCTTTACGATGTCGGCGATCAGCCCGCGGTCGAAGCCGCTGGTCAGCGCGACCTTGATCCCCGCCTGGCGCAACCGCGCAACAGCATTTTCAGCCCCCTCGATCGGCGTGCCGCCGCCGGTCGCCAGAAAGTGCCGCAGCTGCCTCTCGAACACCTCGAGCGCGGCCGCGCCGCGCTTCGCTGCGTCATCCGCCGGGTAGCGCCGCGCCGCGAATTCGGTGAAGAGACTCAGCTTGTGGGCGCCGCGTTTCGCCGCCAGCTCCTCTTCGGTGAACGGGATCGCGCATTCCGCAAATGCCGCGCGGTAGGCCGGCAATACCGCCCCGTCGTCGCGCAAGGTCGTGCCCATCAGATCGGTCACGACCAATAGCGGGCGTAGCGGAGCTTGGTTCGCGCTCATCTCATCCATCCTTCGGCGGGTCCCGTAGCATCAAACCGCGCCGCTTGGTACACCGCAAGCGCTGTCGACAAGCGCGGCGCACCGCGCTAGAGTTCTCTGAATGTTCTCCCGATGGAGGCCCTCATGCCGTCGCTCTCGATCCCCAGCCCGATCGGCCCGCTGACAATCGAGGAACAGGACGACAAGATCGTCGCGATCAATTGGAGCAAGGGCCCGGCCGGCAATGGCAGTCCGCTCCTCAACGAGGCGGCGCGCCAGCTCGCGGCCTATTTCGACGGCAAGCTGTCGCATTTCGACCTGCCGCTCGCCCCGGCCGGATCGCCGTTCGAGAAGCGCGTCTGGTCGGCGATGCAGAAGATTCCCTATGGCGAGACCCGCTGTTATGGCGATCTCGCCTCCGCTGTGAGCTCGGCGCCGCGCCCGGTCGGCCGCGCCTGCGGCCGCAACCCGATCCCGATCGTCATCCCGTGCCATCGCGTGCTCGCCAAGGGCGGGCTCGGCGGCTACAGCGGCGCCGGCGGGCTCGACACCAAGCAGACGCTGCTGCGCCTCGAAGGCGCCCAACTGTGACGGTCCGCCAGCCCGAAGCGACGGAGAGCGCCGGGCTCCGGCGAAGGCTGGCGCTGTTCTTTTGCGATCTGGCCGGCACATGGCGGCTGCTCGCCGAAGACGGGGACCTCGCCACAGCGTCGGTGCTCCGCGCCTTCTTCGAGCATGCCGAACGCCTGGGCAAGGCCCATCACTGCGAAGTCATCAAATTCAGCGGGGACGGATTTCTCGCGGCCTTGGAGGAGATCACCGAGGCGCTGCCGTTGGCTCGCGCAATACAGGCGTTGCTCACCGAGGTGCCCGCGCTGGCCGGGCGCTCGCTGGGATTCCGCTTCAGCCTGCACAGCGCCGATGTGCTGTGCCTCGATACGACATACGGCAAGGACGTGTTCGGCGATGACGTTGCCGTTGTCGCCTATCTGAACGACCTGGCGCGGCGCGGCCAGATTGTCATCACGCAAGCCGCTTTCGAACGGTTGCCCGTCGACCAGCAGGTGCTCGCGACGCGGCATGAGATTGTCCAAGTCAAAGGGGAGGATGTGCCGATCCACCGCCTCCGACTGGTTCCGCCGCAAGAGTCCGAGGCATGAGTTCCGCCGACCCCTTGCCGATGCCTGAGGTAGTCACCGAGGCGATCGCCGTCATCGATCTGGTGGAATCCACCCTCACCGCCAACCTGTTCGGATGGTATGCGGTCGGCCGCCAGAGCCTTCGCGACCTGCGGCGGCTGATCAGCGAGGTCGGGGACGGCCGGGGGCTGCGCTGCCTGAAAAGCACCGGCGATGGTTATCTCCTCGCCTTCCATGACCCCAAATCGGCCGAAATGTCGGCTGTTCGGGCGATAGAGGCGATGTTCGAGCTGCTGTACCATGTGAGCCGACGCAACAATGAGCTTCCCGAGGAGCGAGCTCTTAATCTGCGCTGCGCGGTCCATCTCGGCGAAGTCGACGTCGTTGCCAACGATCGCGAAGGGCCGCACGTTTCGCTTGCCTTTCGGCTTCAGGACATCTCGCGCGCCTCGCTGCCGAACGCTCTCAATCCGATTGCTCCGGAGCAATTTCCGCTGCGTGATTACGTACTGTGCAGCGAGGAGGTCGCGGGGATACTGACCCGCCGCGACAAGCGCTGGAAGACGCTCAGCATCGGCCTTTTAAAGCTCAAGGGCTTTCCCGGTTGGCGCGAAATATTCCAAGTCGTTCCTCGCCCGGATGCGGCCAAAGGCGAAGCGCCGCAGGCCGCCTGACCGCGCTCTTCGCCGACGCGAACTTTCCAGCGGCCGGGCGTGCCTACGGCAAACTCGATCCCCGTGGCCGGGCTCGTCCCGGCCGCTCACGTCTTTGTTGCTGCTGCACGCTGTTCAAAGACGTGGATCCCGGCCTTCGCCTTCGCCGGGCAGGGGGCGTGTCTTTGCTGGCCGCCGGTTCTTCGCTATCGTCGCGCCATCCGTAGAGAGGGAGAGATGCGATGGTGCAAGCGATCCGTTTTGCCAAGACCGGTGGACCCGAGGTGCTGGAATGGCAGCCGGTCGAGGTCGGGAAGCCCGGTCAGGGTCAGGTGCGGCTCCGCCATACCGCGGTCGGGCTCAATTACATC